>NZ_CP021744.1:6307500-6467500 GCF_002192455.1 Streptomyces albireticuli | reverse complement strand
GGCCGAGGGCACGGTCGTGGCCGTCGACGGCAGCACGGGCGACATCTTCGTCGACCCGAGCGCCGAGAAGCGTGCCGAGCTGACGAAGGCCGCCGAGGCGCGCAAGGCCGCCCTCGCCGCGTCGTCCGGCCCGGGCGCGACGTCCGACGGGCACAAGGTGCCGCTGCTCGCGAACGTCGGTGGCCCGGCGGACGTGCCGGCCGCGGTCGAGGCGGGTGCCGAGGGCGTCGGTCTGTTCCGCACCGAGTTCCTCTTCCTGGACGACAGCCAGAAGGCGCCCTCGGAGGCCAAGCAGATCGAGGCCTACCGCAAGGTCCTGGAGGCGTTCCCCGAGGGCCGGGTGGTCGTGCGCGTGCTGGACGCGGGCGCGGACAAGCCGCTCGACTTCCTGACGCCGGCCGACGAGCCGAACCCGGCGCTCGGCGTGCGCGGTCTGCGCACCCTGCTGGACCACCCGGACGTGCTGCGCACGCAGCTGGTCGCGCTGGCCAAGGCCGCCGAGGGGCTGCCGGTCTACCTTGAGGTCATGGCCCCGATGGTGGCGGACCGCACGGACGCCAAGGCGTTCGCGGACGCGTGCCGCGAGGCCGGGCTCCAGGCCAAGTTCGGCGCGATGGTGGAGATCCCCTCCGCCGCGCTGCGGGCCCGCTCGATTCTCCAGGAGGTCGAGTTCCTCTCGCTGGGCACCAACGACCTGGCGCAGTACACCTTCGCCGCCGACCGTCAGGTCGGTGCGGTGTCCCGGCTCCAGGACCCGTGGCAGCCCGCGCTGCTCGACCTCGTCGCCGCCTCCGCCGAGGCCGCCAAGGCCGAGGGCAAGAGCTGCGGGGTCTGCGGTGAGGCCGCCGCGGACCCGCTGCTGGCCTGTGTGCTGACCGGACTGGGCGTCACCAGCCTGTCCATGGGCGCCGCGTCGATCCCGTACGTGCGCGCGACGCTGGCCAAGCACACGCTCGCCCAGTGCGAGCGCGCCGCCGCCGCGGCGCGTGCCACGGACACGGCCGAAGAGGCCCGTCTGGCCGCGCAGGCGGTGCTGTCCGGCGAGTGAGCCGACGGGTGACGTCAGGACGACGTGACCGGATGACGTGAGGGGTGCCCCGCCGCAAGGCGGGGCACCTTTCGCGTTCTCAGCCCTTGCCTCCGCCTTCCGTTTCCCCCTCCGTTTCCCCTTCCGCTTCTTCGTCCCCTTCCTCGTCCCCTTCCTCGTTCCCTTCTTCTCTCCCCGCTTCTTCGTCGACGAGCCGCAGGCCCGCGCGGTAGTCGACACCGGGCTCCGGGGGCACCGGCTCGCCGGTGCGGGCGTCGGTGCAGTAGGCGGCGAAGACCTCGGCCTCCGTCAGGGGCCGCAGCCATCCGTCGCGTACGTTCCACCCCCGGACGGTGTCGCGGCGGCCCGGCAGCGTGGTGCGCAGGACGACGCCGCCGGGGCGGTCCGTGGCGATGCCGGCCGCCAGCACCGTGCAGAAGACCAGGGCCGCGGCCTCCCCCAGGTGCAGCAGGCCGTCGTCGCGGTGCTCGGCGTGCAGCACCGCGACGAGCGGGACGTCGCCCTCGGCCGAGACGCTGCACACCAGGTGGTGGCTGCCCGGGCCCACGGCCCGGACGAGGCGGCGCAGCGCCCGGGTGGCGCGGGCGAACGCGGCCCCGCCGATGTCCTCGCCGCAGGAGGCGCAGTCACCACCGGCGGTGAGGAGGGAGGAGGCGTACTCCCAGGTGGCCTGCTGTTCCGTCGCGTCGACGAGCTGGGGCAGCAGCCTGCCGATCGGCTGGCCCTCGTAGGTGACCTTGGTGCCCGCCGCGGCGACCTCGGCGGTGTAGCGGGTGCGGCTGGCGGGGCTGTCGGGGTCGAGGTGGGAGTCCGCGCAGAACTCCTCGTAGCCCACGGGGTCGAAGAGGGCGACGCTCGTGTGCGTGCCCTGCCGGGCGAGGGTCCGCAGCAGCCCCTCCATCTGCCGCAGATAGGTGGCGTGGTCGTCGAAGACGAAGGACGGGTATCTGCTCATGGCGGTGAAGTCCGCCTCGTCGGCCAGCACGGCCACGGTGCTGGGCACTTCGCGGCGCAGTGCGCGCCGCGCCGTCATCTGTCGGTTGCCCCGGGTGCTGCCGTTCCTGTGATGCGCCATGACTCCCCCATCAGCGCGGACGATCAGTGCTCACTCACCGTAACCGAGGGCACTGACAACGCACTGTCCCCGCGGTCGCGCACCAGGCGGTGCTGGGCGCAGGACATGGCGGCGAGTGCGGCGCCGAACGCGAGCCAGCCGAGGGGGCCGGTGGTGATGGCCGCGGTCACGGCGAGCGGTCCGACGCTGCGCTGGACGGCCTGGCCGAGGCCGTGCACGCCGAGGTAGGCGCCCTGGGCCGTGGGCGGGGCGAGGGCGACGGACAGCTCCCAGGAGACGGTGGCGTGCAGCATCTCGGCGACGGTGAAGGCGGTGGCGGCGAGGATGAGGGCGATCGAGGCGGTCCAGGGGGAGTCCACGGCCGAGACGGCGAGGGCGATACCGCCCGTCAGGAAGGCGGCGGCCAGGGGGAGGAGTGTCGCGCGGGCGGCGCGGGGGGTGGTGCCGAAGCGTGCGAAGGGGACCTGGAAGCAGACCACGAGCACGCTGTTGAGGACGAGCAGGAGCGGGACGAGCTGGTGCGGGGCGGACGTGGCCGTCACGGCCCAGAGCGGCAGGCCGACCCGGAAGACGGAGTCGTCGAGGAAGAGGGCGGTCTCGGTGGCGGTGTAGGCGAGGTAGCGGCGGTCGCGCCACGGGTTGGGGGCGGGTTCCGTGGCGGTGGCCGGGGTCTGGGCGGAGGTACCGTCCTGGGCCGCGGTCGCGCCGGGGCAGTGGGCCGTCGCGGAGGTGGTGACGAGGCGCGCGGGGGACGGGGGTTCGCCGCAGCGCAGGGTGAGGACGGCGGCCAGGACGAAGGAGAGGGTGTCGCCGATGAGCAGGCCGCGGTAGACGGTGGCGTCGGCGGCGGTGAGCGCGCCCGCCGCCGCGAGGCCTCCGACCGCCCAGCCGAGGTTGGCGGCGGTGCGGTTGATCGCCTGGTAGCGGGCGCGTTCGGCGTCGGCGACGCGGGTCGCGTACAGCTTGGTGAGGACGGAGGAGGCGCGGTCGCCGAGGCTGCCGACGGCGGCGATGACGAGGAGGAGGCGCAGGTCCGTGGTGGTGAGGAGGGAGAGGGAGGCGAGGGCGCGCACGGCCTGGACGGCGGCCAGGAGCGGTCGTAGGGGCACGCGGTCGGCGAGCATGCCGCCGAGGGGCGGGCCGGCGATGCCGGCGGCTCCGGAGGCGCCGAGCAGGATGCCGATCTCTCCGGTGCCGAGTCCGGCGACGTAGGTGAAGTAGAGGACGGCGGTGGCCCCCCACAGTCCGGAGCCGACCCGGTCGACGAAGCTGATGGCCAGCAGACGGCGTCCGTCCGCTCCCCCCGGTATACGCATCTGGTTCCCCTTGACCGACCTATTGTACTGATACATACTCAGATCTGTGGTGACACAATATGAGTTCACTGGTACGAACGCCAAGGGGATTGCCGCGTCCATCGAGCGCGGGGTGGCCGAGGGCGCTCTGCCGCCGGGCAGCGCGCTGCCTCCCGTGCGGGTGCTGGCCGAGCGGCTGGGGGTGAGCCCGGGCACCGTCGCGGCCACGTACAAGGAGCTGCGCGGGCGGGGCATCGTCCTCACCCGGGGGCGCGGCGGGACGGTGGTCGCCGAGGCTCCGGCGGTGGCCTCCCGGCGTCCGCCGAAGGTTCCCGCGGGGCTGCGCGATCTGTCCGGCGGCCATCCCGACCAGGCGTTCCTGCCCAGCAGGCTGCCGTCGGCCCGGGCGGCCGCGGGGTCGCGCCCGCACCGGTCGTCGCCACGGCTCGCGCGGCTGGAGGAGCTGGTCCGCGCCTGGTACGAGCGGGACGGCGTGCCGTCGGCGCACGTGACGTTCGCGCACAGCGGGCTCGACTGCGTGGCGCGGCTGCTCTCCGTCGAGCTCCGGCCGGGCGACGGGGTGGCCATGGAGGACCCCGGCTACCACCACCTGCTGGATCTCGTGCCCGCGCTGGGGCTGCGGTCCGTGCCGGTGGTGGTGGACGACGAGGGGATCCGGCCGGAGTCGCTGCGGGCCGCGCTCCGGGCGGGGGTACGGGCGGTGATCTTCAGTCCGCGGTCGCAGAACCCTTACGGCGGCGCCTTCTCTGCCGGGCGGCGGGACGCCCTGGTGGCCGTGCTCGCGGAGGCCCCGGACGTGCTGGTGATCGAGAACGACCACGCGTCGGAGATCGCGGGCGTGCCGCTGCACAGCGTGGCCGCCGGCGGGCCGGGCCGCTGGGCGCAGATCCGCACCGTCACCAAGTACCTGGACTCGGATCTGCGGTGGGCGGCGATGGCGTGCGACCCGATCACGCTGGCCCGGCACGACGGGCGGCTCCTGCTGACCTCCGGCTGGGTGAGCCACGCGCTCCAGGACGCGGTGGCCGGGCTGCTGGCGGACCCCGGGGCCCGGGCCCTGGTGGCCCGGGCGCGCGACGCCTACGCGCTGCGCCGGGAGACGCTGCTCGGGGAGCTGGCCCGGCACGGCGTCCCCGCGCACGGCGCCAGCGGGCTGAACATCTGGGTGCCGGTGTGCGACGAGGCCGCGGTGGTCAACGGCCTGCGGTCGTCGGGCTGGTGGGTGGCGGCCGGGGCGCGGTTCCGGACCGGCACCGGGCCCGGGGTGCGGATCACGACGACGGACCTGCTGCCGGCGGAGGCCGTGCGCCTGGCGGCGGACTTCGCGGGGATGCTGGGTGAGCGCCAGGCGACGTACGGCGGGTGAGGCGGGCGCGCGGTCAGCCGCGCGCCCGGCCCAGCTCCTCGTAGAACCTCAGGAGGCCGGCGTCGTCGACCGAGCCGGGGTTGACGGCCTTCTCCAGCGGCGTGCCCTGGAGGAGGCGCTTGACGGGGACCTCGATGCGCTTGCCGGTCAGGGTGTGCGGGATGGCGGGCACCTCGATGACCTCGTCGGGGACGTGACGGGGTGAGAGCTGGGCACGGATGGTGCTCTTGATGCGGTCGAGCAGGGCGTCGTCGAGGGTGGCGCCCGGGGTGAGGTGGACGAAGAGGGGCATCCAGTAGCCGCCGTCGGGCTCTTCGACGCCGATGACGAGGGACTCGCGGATCTCGGGGAGGCGCTCGACGGCCTCGTAGATGTCCGCGGAGCCCATGCGGACGCCCTGGCGGTTGAGGGTGGAGTCGGAGCGGCCGTGGATCACGACGCTGCCTCGCGAGGTGAGGGTGATCCAGTCGCCGTGGCGCCAGACGCCGGGGAACATCTCGAAGTAGCTGTCGCGGTAGCGGGAGCCGTCGGGGTCGTTCCAGAAGTGGATCGGCATGGACGGCATGGGGCCCGCGACGATCAGCTCGCCGACCTCGTCGACGACGGGCTTGCCCTGGGCGTCCCAGGCCTGGAGGTCCGTGCCCAGGCAGGGCGCCTGGAGCTCGCCGATGTGCACCGGCAGGGTGGGCACGGCGCCGGCGAAGCAGCTGCACACGTCGGTGCCGCCGCTGACGGAGGCGATCCACATGTCCTCGGCGACCTCGTCGTGCAGCCAGCGGAAGCCGTCGGGCGGCAGCGGTGAGCCCGTGGTGGCGACGCATTTGACGCGGGAGAGGTCGAAGTCGCGGCCGGGGTGGACCTCCGCCTTGCGGCAGGCCATCACATACGCGGCGGAGGTGCCGAAGAGGGTGGCGCCGGTGCGCTCGGCGACGCGCCACTGGGCGGCGGTGTCGGGGTGGCCGGGGCTGCCGTCGTAGAGGACGACGGTCGAGCCGACCAGGAGGCCGGAGACGAGGAAGTTCCACATCATCCAGCCGGTCGAGGTGTACCAGAAGAAGCGGTCCTCGGGGCCGAGGTCGCAGTGCAGGGCGAGCTGCTTGAGGTGCTCCAGGAGGATGCCGCCCTGGGACTGCACGATGGCCTTGG
Source organism: Streptomyces albireticuli (assembly GCF_002192455.1). NCBI lineage: Bacteria > Bacillati > Actinomycetota > Actinomycetes > Kitasatosporales > Streptomycetaceae > Streptomyces > Streptomyces albireticuli. Next base: position 6,461,549 of record NZ_CP021744.1, on the reverse strand, counting down.
GCAGGCCCGTGGTGCCCGAGGAGTAGAGCACCCACAGGGGGTGGTCGAAGGGGACCTGCTCGAAGACCGGCTCGGCGCCGGACGAGGTGAGGGCCTCCCACTCCAGGGCGCCCTCGGGGGCCGGGGTGCCCAGGAGCGGGACGTGCACCACCGCGCGCACGGTCGGCAGGCCCGCGCGCAGCTCGGCAACGGTCCCGGCGCGGTCGTGGCGCTTGCCGCCGTAGCGGTAGCCGTCGACGGCGAACAGGACAACGGGCTCGACCTGCTGGAAGCGGTCCAGGACGCTGCGGGCGCCGAAGTCGGGGGCGCAGGAGGTCCAGACGGCGCCGACGGCGGCGGTGGCGAGCAGGGCGACGACGGCCTGCGGGACGTTGGGCAGATAGGCGCTGACGCGGTCGCCGGGGCGGACGCCGAGACGGCGCAGCTCCGCGGCGAGGGAGCCGACCTGGGCGCGGAGTCCGGACCAGCTGACGGGGACCGGCTCGTGGGTCTCGTCGACGTACAGCAGGGCGGGGCCGTCGGCGCGGGCGGGGTCCTCGGCGGCGCGCAGGGCGTGCTCGGCGTAATTGAGCGTGGCGCCGGGGAACCAGCGGGCGCCGGGCATGGCGGGGTCGGCGAGCACCCGCGAGGCGGGGGTGGAGAAGCGCACGTCGCACCAGGCGGCGACGGCCTGCCAGAAGTCGGACAGGCGCTCCACGGACCAGCGGTGCAGCGCGGCGTAGCTCGCGGCGGGGTCACCGGGGACGGGGCCGGGGCGCCGTGCCGCTCGGCGGCCCAGGCGTGGAAGCGGGTGACCTGTGCGCGGGCGACGCGGTCCTCGCCGGGGGTCCACAGGGGTTCCGGCTGGGTGGCGGGCGGCGGTGCGGTGGTCATCTGGCTGCTCCCGGCTGTTACGCGTCGTGGGCGTCGCGCCGCGCACCGGCGGGTTCGCGCGGGACGCGGCTGAGAGGACGATGCCACGTGATCGACTCCCGCACCAGCCCTGTGGATAACCCTCGGGGGATCCCGGGTTCCCGGCGGGGTGAACGACAGTTGAACGGACCCCGCGCCCCGGCCCGGCGGTGGCAGGCTGATCAGCATGGATGCACGTGATCTGCGGCGGTTAGTGGAAACGGTCGGGACTGCGCGGGGGCTGCGGTCCGTGCGGACGGCGTGGCGGCGGCGGTGCGTGGACGCCGCGGGGCTGCCACGGCAGGGGGCGGAGCGGGCGCGGGTGCCGGGCGCGGCGCTGGGTGCCGAGCCGGGTCCGGGCGGCGGGGTGGTGCGCTTCGCCCGGTCGTCGCTGCTGGTGCGGGTGGCGGCGGGCGGCGCGGTGTTCTGCGGCTGGGACGGCGCCGTCCCGGAGCCCTCGTACGCCCTCGGCGGGGCGGTTCCGGAGGTGGACGAGCGCGCCGTGCTGGAGCCGGACAAGGACGGCGGCTGGCGTGTGGTGTCGGAGCGGGTGCTGGTGGTCGTGGGGCGGCACGGCTCCGTGGAGGTGCGGACGCCGGGCGGGCTGCTGCTGCGGCGCGACCTGCCGCCGCGCTGGTGGGAGCCGGTGGACGGGCCGGCGCCCGGGGGGTCCGCCGGGCCGGTGCCCGCTCCGCGGTGGACGCAGCGGTCGGAGGTGCCGCCGGACGCGCGGTTCTTCGGGCTGGGCGGCAGGGCGGCGGGGCCCCGGCTGCGGGAGGGGACGTACCGGCTGTGGAACACCGATCCGGGCGGCGCCTTCGAGCCGGAGGACGATCCGCTGTACATCACGATGCCGGTGCAGCTGGTGGTGGCCGACGCGGGCACGCACCTGGCCTTCCACGACAACTCCTGGGACGGGCGGGTGACGCTGCGGGAGGGCGAGGAGGGCGCGGGTTCGGGGCACGACCGGCCGGGCCGCTGCGAGCTGCGGATGGACGGCGGGCCGCTGCGCTCCTGGGTGATCGTGGGCACGCCCGCGCGCGTGCTGCACGGCTGGGCGGCGCTGACGGGCGCCGCCGCGCTGCCGCCCGCCTGGGCGCTGGGGCACCACCACGCGCGCTGGGGGTTCGGCAGCGAGGCCGAGGTGCGGCGGGTGGTGGCCGGTTACGTGGAGCGGGGGCTGCCGCTGTCGGTGCTGCACCTGGACATCGACCACTACCGGGGGCACCGCGTGTTCACGGTGGACCGGGAGCGCTTCCCCGATCTGCCGGGGCTTGCGGCCGAGCTGCGGGAGCTCGGGGTGCGGCTGGTGTCCATCGTGGACCCGGCGGTGAAGGCCGAGCCGGGGCTGGCGGTGTACGACAGCGGCGCGGAGGCGGGGGCGTTCGTACGGGACGGCCGGGGGCGGCCGGTGCGGGGCGAGGTGTGGCCCGGGGAGTCGGTCTTCCCGGACTTCACCGATCCGGCGGTGCGCACGTGGTGGGGCGGGCTGTACGCGGAGCGGCTGGCGCAGGGCTTCGCGGGGTTCTGGCACGACATGAACGAGCCGGTGTCGTTCACGGCGTTCGGCGATCCGACGCTCCCCCGGTCGGCCCGGCACGCCCTGGAGGGCCGGGGCGGTGACCACCGCGAGGCACACAACGTCTACGGGCTGGCGATGGCGCGCGCCGGGTTCGAGGGGCTGCGGGATCTGCGGCCCGGGGAGCGGCCGTTCCTGTTCTCCCGGTCGGGCTGGGCGGGCATGCAGCGCTACGGCGGCACGTGGTCGGGCGACGTGGCCACTGGGTGGCCGGGGCTGCGGGCGTCGCTGGCGCTGGTGCTCGGCCTCGGGCTGTGCGGGGTGCCGTATTCCGGTCCGGACGTCGGCGGGTTCACGGGGTCGCCGTCGCCCGAGCTGTACCTGCGCTGGTTCCAGCTGGGCGCGTATCTGCCGCTGTTCCGTACGCACGCCGCGTATTTCGCGGGGCGCCGGGAACCGTGGGAGTTCGGCGCGGAGATCCTGGAGCACGCGGGGGCCGCGCTGCGGGAGCGGGAGCGGTTGCTGCCGTACTTCGTGACGCTGTCGCACCTGGCGCGGCGCACGGGGGCGCCGTACGTCCGGCCGGTGTGGTGGCGGTCGCCGGAGGACCGGGCGCTGCGGGACTGCGAGGACGCGTTCCTGCTGGGTGACTCGCTGCTGGTGGCGCCGGTGCTGGAGCAGGGCACGGACCGGCGCGCGGTGCGGCTGCCGCGCGGGCGGTGGTACGACACGGCGACGGGCCGGGCGCACGAGGGCCCGGGGCAGGTGCTGCTGGACGCTCCGCTGTCGCGGATCCCGGTGCTGGCGCGGGCGGGTTCGGTGGTGCCCGTGGCGGGTGCCGACGGGCGGGTGGAGCTGGACGTGTGGGCGCCCGCCGCCGGGCGGACGGGGGGCGGGGTGCTGATCCCGGACGGCGGCGAGGGCTGGGAGTCGCCGGAGGTCGTGCGGTTCACGACGCGGCTGCGGGACGGGGTGGTGACCGTGGAGCAGGAGGGTGCGCGGGAGGTCGGGTATCCCGTGCGGGTCCGTGGTGGCGAGGGCGCCTCGTGAGGCGGGCCGGCGGTGCGGGAGCCTGGCGGGCCCTTCCGTAGCGGCCGCCCGGCTGGTATCAGGGAGCCCATGTCCAGACTCTCCGCAGCCCTGCGCGCGCTCGCCTTACCGCTGGCCGCGCTCCTCGCCGTGTCCGCCGCGCCCGCCCCCGCCGCGCACGCGGCGCGTGAGCCGCGGCCTCCGAAGGAGTTCGTCGCCCTCTCGGACGTCGATCCGACGATCCTCCAGGAGATGCGCTACGTCACCCGGCACAACTTCACCGGGCACCGGATCGACGGCTACCACCGCCCGGTGTGCCTGCTGACCCGGCCGGCCGCCGAGGCGCTGCACCGGGCGCAGCGCGCGCTTCTCCGTAAGGGCTACACCCTCAAGGTCTACGACTGCTACCGGCCGCAGCGCGCGGTGAACGACTTCGTGGAATGGGCGAAGGACCTCGGCGACGAGCGGATGAAGGCGGAGTTCTATCCGCGGGTGGACAAGTCGCGGCTGTTCCTGGACGGCTACATCGCCGAGAAGTCCGGGCACAGCAGGGGCAGCACCCTGGACGTGACCCTGGTGCGGCTCCCGGCGTGGCCGGCCCGCCCCTCCTTCCCCGGGGAGCCGCTGGTGCCCTGCTACGCGCCGAAGGCGGAGCGCTTCCCCGACAACTCGGTCGACATGGGGACGGGGTTCGACTGCTTCGACACCCTGTCGCACACGCTCGACCCGCGGATCGACGGGCGGCGGCGGGCGAACCGGCTGCTGCTGAAGTCGACGCTGGAGGGCGCGGGCTTCGTCAATCTGAAGGAGGAGTGGTGGCACTACACCCTCCGCGACGAGCCGTTCCGTGACACCTACTTCGACTTCCCCGTGCGCTGAGGCACGCCGGCGCGACCGGCCTTGACGGCCCCCGGGGGCGGCAGAACACTGCCCGGTGCCCCCCGCAGCAGCCGTTCCTAGGTCAGGAGACGCCATGACGGGCTCGTACGTCGCCGCGATCGACCAGGGCACCACCTCCAGCCGCTGCATCGTCTTCGACCGGTACGGGGCGGTCGTCGGGGTGGACCGGCGCGAGCACCGGCAGATCTTCCCCAAGCCGGGCTGGGTGGAGCACGACGCCGCCGAGATCTGGACGAAGGTGCGGGCCGTGGTGGCGGGCGCGCTCGCGGCGGCGGGCGTACGGGCCGACGAGCTGAGCGCGCTCGGCATCACCAACCAGCGGGAGACGGCCGTCCTGTGGGACCGCGCGACGGGCAAGCCGGTGCACAACGCCGTGGTCTGGCAGGACACCCGGACGGACGCGCTCTGCCGGGAGCTGGGCGGGGCGGACGGGCCGGACCGCTTCCGGACGACGACGGGGCTGCCGCTGGCGAGCTATTTCTCCGGCCCGAAGGTGACCTGGCTGCTGGAGCACGTGCCGGGGCTGCGCCGGCGGGCCGAGCAGGGGGAGATCGCGTTCGGCACCGTCGACTCCTGGCTGATCTGGAACCTCACGGGCGGTCCGGACGGCGGGGCGCACGTGACGGACGTGACCAACGCCGCGCGCACCCTGCTGATGGATCTGGAGACCCTCCAGTGGGACCCCGCGGCCTTACGGGCGATGGACATTCCGGAGGCCGTTCTTCCGGAGATACGTTCCTCCGCCGAGGTGTACGGGACGGCGGTGGGTCAGCTCGCCGGGGTGCCGGTGGCCGCCGCGCTCGGCGACCAGCAGGCGGCGGTCTTCGGGCAGACCTGCTACGGGCCGGGCGAGGCCAAGAACACCTACGGCACCGGCAGTTTCCTGCTCCTGAACACCGGCGGCCGGCCGGTGCCGTCCCAGCACGGGCTGCTGACGACGGTCGGCTACCGGCTGGGCGGCGAGCCTCCGGTGTACTGCCTGGAGGGCTCGATCGCGGTCACGGGCGCGCTGGTGCAGTGGTTCCGCGACCAGCTCGGGCTCATCCGCTCCGCCGAGGAGATCGAGGGGCTGGCGGCGAGCGTGCCGGACAACGGCGGCGCCTATGTGGTCCCCGCGTTCTCCGGCCTGTACGCCCCGTACTGGCGTGCCGACGCCCGCGGTGTCATCGCCGGGCTCACCGGCTACGTCACCAAGGCGCATCTGGCCCGGGCGGTGCTGGAGGCGACGAGCTGGCAGACCCGCGAGGTGGTGGACGCGATGTACCAGGACTCCGGCGTGCGGCTCACGTCGCTCAAGGTGGACGGCGGGATGACCGCCAACGGACTGCTGATGCAGCACCAGGCCGATGTGCTGGGCGTACCGGTGATCCGGCCGGTCGTGGCGGAGACGACGTGCCTGGGCGCGGCGTACGCGGCGGGGCTGGCCACGGGGGTGTGGCGGGACCAGGACGAGCTTCGGGCGCAGTGGCGGCGGGACGCCGAGTGGACGCCGCGGATGGGGGTGGCGGAGCGGGCGGCGGGGTACGGGCTGTGGCGCAAGGCGGTGGAGCGGAGTTTCGGGTGGGTGGAGGGGTGACGCGGGGTGGGTGACGCTGCGCGGGGCCTTGTCCCCATCCCGCCCCTTCCCGAATGTCCTCAAACGCCGGACGGGCTGATCTCAGCCCGTCCTACGCTGTCCGGCGGCCCGCCGCTCCCGTGGCGATCGCGTGTTCCACCACCGAGACCAGGACCTTTTTGACGGACTCGCGTTCGCGGGCGTCGCAGAGGACGACCGGCACCCCGGGGTCGAGGTCGAGGGCGTCACGGACGTCGTCCTCGGGGTAGCGGTCGGCGCCGTCGAAGCAGTTGACGGCGAGGGTGAACGCGATGCCGCGCCGCTCGAAGTAGTCGACGGCGGCGAAGCAGTCGGAGAGCCGCCGGGTGTCGGCGAGGACGACCGCGCCGAGGGCACCGCGGGCGAGTTCGTCCCACAGGAACCAGAAGCGGTCCTGGCCGGGGGTGCCGAAGAGGTAGAGGACGAGGTCGTCGCGGAGGGTGATGCGGCCGAAGTCCATGGCGACGGTGGTGGTGCGCTTGGCCTCGACGCCCGAGGTGTCGTCGACCGGGCGGCCCGCCTCGGTGAGCAGCTCCTCGGTGCGCAGTGGCCTGATCTCGCTCACCGCGCCGACCAGGGTGGTCTTGCCGGCCCCGAAACCCCCGGCCACCAGGAGTTTGAGCGCCAGCGGATCGGGCGTGGCCCGTCCGCGTCCGTGGCCCGCACGTCGGAACACCGTGGTGGCCCTCCTTCCCCTTCCGGCGGGCCGGCGTAGCGCCGTCGCCCGCGGTGGTGATCGTTCCGTAAAGACCATGGCCACGACAAGCCCTTCGGGGTGGCCGTCCTGTGCCACCCGGCCCTGCGGACCGGGCGGCACGGGACCGGCCCCCGGCGGCTCAGAGCGCCCGGAGCCCGTCGATCACTTCGCGCAGAATGCTTTCGTCCGGCAGCTCCGCCGGGGGCACCGGACGGGAGACGCGCACGAGCCCGGCGGACAGCAGGTCCCCGACGAGGACGCGCACCACGCCGACCGGGAGGTCCAGGCCGGCGGCCAGCTCGGCGATGGATCGGTGCTCGTCGCGGGTGAGGTCGACGATGTCGAGGTGCTCCGGGGACAGGGCGCGGTCGGCGGCGGCGTGCGCGTCCCCGGTCCGGCCCGTGAACCCCTCGTCGGCGATGACGACGGCGATCAGGTCGAGCGCGCCCTCGGCCGCGCTGCGGGTGCGGCCGCGGGTCATCGCGTACGGGCGGACGACCGGGCCGGCCGCGTCGTCGTACCAGCGCGCCCCGGCCCCGTCGGGCGGCCCGGCCCCGCCCGGCCCGGCGGGCCGCGCCCACGAGGGCGGGGCGGGCCCGGTGCCGTCTCCGGTCATGCCGGCCGTCACCCGTCGGCGGCCACGCCGGTCCGCGGAGCGGTGGCCAGGTGCGCGCCCACCCGCTTGACGAGCAGCGTCATCTCGTAGGCGATCAGCCCGATGTCGGAGTCGGCGTCCGCGAGCACGGCCAGACAGCTGCCGTCGCCGGCGGCGGTGACGAACAGGAAGGCCTCGTCCAGCTCGACGACGGTCTGGCGGACCTGGCCGGCGTCGAAGTGGCGCCCCACGCCCTTGGCGAGGCTGTGGAAGCCGGAGGCGACGGCGGCCAGATGTTCGCCGTCCTCGCGGGAGAGGTCCTTCGAGGTGCCCTTCGGCAGACCGTCGCCGGACAGGACGAGTGCCTTACGGATGCTGCCGACGCGCTCGACGAGTTCGTCGAGGAGCCAGCTGAGCTCGCCCGTGGGCCCCTTCTCGCCCGCTTCGGTCCCGGCGCGTGTGACAACGGTGCGTATAGCGGCCTTCGGTGCGGTCATCGACCGTCCCCCTCAGATGTGGTTCCTGGTGCTGTACTTCTCGGTGGTCTACCCGGTGCGCGCGCCGCGTCCGGCGTCGCGTCCGGTGGTGTCGCCTCATTCTCCTCCCGGCCGCGCTGCCAGCCGCGCTGGAGGGAGGCCATCCTGGCCCGCACCTCGTCGGCGTCGCGTCCGGGGTCCGCGCCGGCGTCCGGCCGGGCGGCGCGGGCGGTCCCCGGCCCGGCCGGGTCGTCCTTCAGCTGCGGTGCGAGGCTCGCCTGCCGTACGCGCCGGGGCAGCCCGCCCGTGGGCGTCCGCTCCTCCCCCGCCTCGGCGGCGTCACCGGGCCGTTCGTGGGTGCCCACCCGGCGCCCGCGGTCGGAGACCAGGACGGGGGGCCGACGGCGCGGCAGGGGCAGCGGGCCGTCGCCCGCCTGGTGGTGCTCGGGCGCGCCGTCCTCGTCCGGCCGGCTCTCGAACGGGCAGGGCTCGGGCTCCCGCGCGGGGAGGCGGGCCGGGTCCAGGAGCGCCGACAGCGGGGAGAGCGGGCCGGGGTGCGCGGCGACGGCCCGCTCGCCGGTGTCCTCGTCCGCGGCCGGGCGGCCGGCGGTCGGGCCGTCGGTGAGCAGCGCCAGGGGGATGAGGACGACGGCCGTGGTGCCGCCGTACGGGGAGGGCTGGAGGGAGACGCGCACGCCGTGCCGCTGGGCGAGCCGGCTGACGACGAAGAGCCCCAGCCGGTCGGTGTCGGAGAGCTCGAACTCCGGGGTCTCGGCGAGCCGGAGGTTGGCCTCCAGCAGGGCTTCGGGGGGCATGCCGAGGCCGCGGTCGTGGATCTCCAGGGTGAAGCCGTTGGGCACGCGCTCGCCGACGACCTGGACGCCGGTGTGCGGCGGGGAGAAGACGGTGGCGTTCTCCAGGAGTTCGGCGAGGAGGTGGGTGAGGTCGCCGACGGCGGGGCCGAGCACGGCCAGCCGGGGCAGCCGGCGCACCTCGATCCGCTCGTACGCCTCGACCTCGGCCACGGCGCCGCGGACGACGTCCATGAGGCGGATCGGCTTGCGCCACTGGCGGGCGGGCGCGGCGCCGGAGAGGATCACGAGCCCCTCGGCGTGGCGGCGCATGCGGGTGGTGAGGTGGTCGATGCGGAAGAGGTCGGCGAGCTCGTCGGTGTCCTCGGTGCGGCGCTCCATGGCGTCGAGGAGGGCCAGCTGACGGTGGAGCAGGACCTGGCTGCGACGGGCGAGGTTGACGAAGACGTCGGAGACACCGCGGCGCATGTCGGCCTGTTTGACGGCGGCCTCGACGGCGGCCCGCTGGAGGGTGTCGAGGGCCTTGCCGACCTGGCCGAGCTCGTCGGCGCCGTGCGGGCGCAGGGGCGCCTCGGCCTCGATGTCGACGCGCTCCCCGGCGGCGAGGCGGCGCATCACCCCGGGCAGCCGTACGCCCGACGCCTCGTGGGCCTCCTTGCGGAGCCCGCGCAGGTCGCGCACCAGGCCGCGGCCGACCCGGAAGGAGATGACGAGCGAGGCGACGAGGGCGACGAGGCCGAGGACGGCGGCGACCGCGGCCTTGGTGAGGACGCCGACGGCGATGGGCTCGACGCGGTCTGCGTAGCGGTCGCCGGCCTCGGTGCCGAGCCGGGCGAGGTCGTCGAGGACGGGGCCGGCCACGGCCTGCCAGCGCCGGGCGTCGACGTCGTGCGGTGCCCGGCCGGGGCCGGCGAGGATCACGGCGTCCTCGGCGGCGCGCAGCGCCCGGGCGGTGGAGCCGCGCCAGTAGTCCTCGAAGGAGTTCTGGTCGGCGAGCGGGAGGAGGGTGGCGTTGGTGCCGTGGAGGATCCGGCGTTCGGCGACGCGGTCGGAGACGGCGCGCAGGTCCTGGCGGCTGAGGGTGCCGCCGACGAGCGCGGCGGCGAGCAGGGCGTCCTCGCGGGAGAGCGCCTCGCGGGCGCGGGCGATGCCGACGAGGGCGCGGCCCTGCTTGTCCATCTCCGCGTCCTGGAGGGCGCTGAGGCTGCCGAGGAAGGCGTAGTAGGGCTCGACGAGCTCGCTGTAGGCCTGGAAGGCGCCGTGCCGGCCGATGGTGTCGTCCTCGACCTTGCGGCGCAGGCCGTCCAGGTCGTCCAGGCTCTTCTCGACGCGGGCGAAGCGGGCGGCGGCCGAGGCGCTCATGTCCTCGCGCACGTGGTCGCCGGCGCGGGACCGGAAGGAGGTCACCATCCGGTCGGTGGCGGCCTGACGGTCGTTCAGCGCGGCCAGGGCGTCGGAGCGGCGGGGGTCGGCGAGGTAGACCAGGGCCTGGCGGCGCTCCTTCTGGAGGGCGCGGACCATGTCCTCGGCGGGGAAGCCGACCTTGCGCCAGACCTCGGCGACGGAGAGCAGCTGGGCGGCCTCGCGGCCGGTGAGCACGGTGGCGAAGGCCCACAGCCCGGTCAGGGACACCATCGGCACGAGAAGCAGCGCCACGATCTTGCGGCGGATCGACTTGCCGCGAACGCGCATGGCCTCCCCAACGTCAGCCCCGGCGCGCGGGGATGGTGTTCCCGACAACAATGCGGCGTGAGCCTACTACTGCGTGGTACGAGACTCGAAGACCAGTACGGCGATCTCCTTGTGCTCCTGCCTCCGTATGGCTGGAATTCCCCATCCGTGGGAACTATCGGAAGGGGTGGCACGCTCATCCAGGAGGGAGCCCGCGGGTGGGGAGGCCGGCGCGGGGGACGAGGGGGAGGTGAGCCGACTTGGACCGGAACCACGGCGCTGTCCCGCCGGACGTCCCGTCGTACCGGACCCGGTCGCTGTGGGTCGAGGAGCCCGCCCGGCGGCACCGGATGCCGGATCCGGTGCGTTCGGCCGCGGTGCGCGCGGTGCTCGTCATCTCGGTGACGCTGGTCCAGGCGATGATCGCGACGCTGTTCGCGTGCGCCGGGTCCTGGCTCGCGCTGCCGGCGCTGCTGAGCACGGTGGCGAGCGTGGTGGCCGCCACCTGGGCGGTGCTGGACGTCTGGGTGACGCGGCAGGTGTGGCGGCAGCGCCACGGTGTGGTCTCGGTGCCCAGCAGCACCGCGCGCGCGGTGCGGCGGGCCCGTCGCCCACGCTTCCCCTGATCCTCGGCTGCCGGGTAGGTTCGGGTCGACGGGCGTACGCCGTCGCACGGGGGTCGGCTGGCGAGGGGGCGGCACGGATGGCGGAGCGTGACCAGGCGGTGCAACGCATTCCGGAGATCCTCCGGGACACCGGCTGGACGGTGGTCCTGGTCGGTGAGGAACAGTCGGGCAAGCTCGCCCAGGTGACCGCGGGGCTGCGGCGCGGGCCGGACCCCTCGGGCTCCGGCAAGCTCATCACCTCCGGCTTCTCCTACTGGGGCCTGGAGTCGACGGTGGCGTGGGCACACGCCTGCAACGACCTGTACTACCCGGTGATGCGGGAGAGCATCGGCTCCTTCAGCCGCCGGCTGCGCGCCGTGGCGGACCGGCTGCCCGCCGGGCCGCTGCACTACGTGAGCCTGGGCCCGGGCACGGGCCAGAAGGACCAGGCGCTGCTGCGCTACCTCGACCGCCAGGGGAGAACGGGGTACTACATCCCGGTGGACGTGAGCGCCGAGATGCTGCGGCTCGGGCAGCGCGAGGCGCTGGAGCACCTGCACGTGCCGCCCGCCGATGTGCTGCCGGTGCAGCTGGACTTCTCGCTGCCCGCCAACCTCGACCGGCTGAGCACGCTGGTCCGGCGGGTGGTGGGCGACGAGCCGGTGGTGTATTCGCTGCTGGGCAACACCCTGGCCAATTTCGACAGCGACACCCAGTTACTGACGCTGCTGGCCGAGAAGCTGCTGCGCCCGCAGGACCGCTTCCTGCTGGAGGTCGCGAGCACGGCCGGGCAGGACGAGCAGGCGGCCCGCGCGGCCGCGCAGGAGTACGAGAACAGCCCGCGCTTCCGCGAGTTCGTCACCAGCGCGCTGATGCAGTACACCGACCTCCAGATCGACCTCAACAGCCTCACCTGCGAGGGGCTGGTGGAGGACGACCGGGCCCTGCTGGTGAGGGTGGTCTACCGCAACCGCACCGGGGGCACCCTGGAGCTGACGCTGCCCGACCGCAGCACGGTGCCCTTCCCCGACCAGGACACCATCCGCCTCTACCTCAGCCGGAAGTACACCCGCGAGGGCCTGGAGAAGATGCTGGTCGACGCCCGGGTGACCAAGGCGGGCGAGACCCACGAGGTGGGGCACACGGCCTTCGACCGGCCGGCGTTCGGGCTGGCGCTGCTGCTGCTCCAGGGCGGCGAGGCGGCGCCGGGCCCGGTCACCGGGCCGAATCCGTTCCGCGACTGACGGCGCGGCCGTCCCGTGTCCCGTCCCGCGGGCCTCCCGGCGAGGCTCCTGAGCCGGCTCAGCCGGCAGTTCTTCGCCGCCCTCACGCTCGCCTGCCTGCTCACCGCGCTCGGGATCTGCGTGTGGTGGGTGGCCGTCGCCGACGACGCCGACAGCCACTTCGAGCCCGCCGCCTCCGGGCTCGCGCTCGTCGCGGCCGTCACGGGCGTCTACGCGGAGCGGCGGGCGGCCGCCCGGGAGCGGCGCGCCCAGGCGCTGCACGCCCTCGCCGACGAGCTGGTGAAGAACACCGAGCTGCTCGGCGCCGGGTTCGCCCCGCTGGACCCCGGGGCGCCCCGGGCCCGGGTGCACCCGCGCCTGGTCCAGTCCGCGACGGACGCCGCGCTGGTCTCCGGGGTGTTCTCCGAGCCGGGCCACGAGGAGCTGCTCACCCTGCTGCACCGGTGGCGGGACGGCGTGCACGACTTCAACCGGCGGCTGGACCTCGCCGAACTCCGTACGTACGTCAGCGAGGTGCCGGCCGCCGAGCTGCTGGCGATCGACGAGGCCATGCACCGCGCGGGCGGCCGGCTCGACGGGCTGCGGCGGCTGCGGGCCGGCCTGGAGGAGCTGCTCCGCCGGCGCTACGCGGAACAGCCGGGCGTCACCGCCCGGCTGGACCGCCTCGGTTGAGCGACGGCGCGGCGGTACGGACGGGCCCGCCCGTACCGCCGCTACGCCTCGGCCGGCACCGGCTCCTCCGCCGGCCGCTTGAACATCCGGGTCGCGGTGATCTGCCCGTGCACCGGCTCCGCGTCCGGGTCCTGCTCCTGGGGCAGGCCCGGGCGCAGGTGCTCCTCGACGCTGATGTACTTCAGGCCCGCCCGCAGGTCCGCGTCGTTGCGCAGGCGGATGACCAGCGGGAACTCCGCGAGGGCCGTGGTGTCGAAGAGGCCGGTGGTGTACAGCAGCTGGACGCCCAGGGCGTCGGCGACGGCGCGCTGGAGCTCCAGCAGGTAGGTGGCGTTCGCGCGGCCGATCGGGTTGTCCAGGAACAGGGTGCCCGCGTGCCGCTGCTTGTCGCGGCCCCGGTCGTTGCTGCGCAGCGCCGCCATGGTGCAGTACAGCGCGATGGCGGCGGTGAGCAGCTGGCCGCCGGAGAACACGTCGCCCATCTGGCGCACCGGGACGCGCTCGGCGCGCAGCACGGCGTCCGGCTTGAGGATCTCGACGGCGACGCCGCGCGGCTGGAGGGCCGCCTGGACACCGCGCAGCAGCAGCGACATGCCGTCGCGGCGCAGGTCGGAGTTCTTCTTGACGGCCGAGCGGGTCGCCTCGTCGATGACCTCGCCGAGCCGCTCGGTGAGGGTGGCCTGGTCCGGGTCCTCGAAGCGGATGCGCAGGAACTCCTGGCCCGACCACTCCCCCAGGCCCTCGGGGAGGCGGGAGAGCCGCTGCGCGGAGCGCAGGGTGGTGAGGGAGGACTCGACCAGGCCGCGCAGCCGGTCGACGATGCTGTCGCGGTTGCGCTCCAGCTGCTCCAGCTCGTCGGTGAGCACCCGCAGGCGCGGGGCGAAGGCCTCGGCCCAGGCGACGGCGTGCTCCGGCAGGGCGACCGCGGGCAGTTCGCGGATCTGCTGGCGGGCCGGGGTGCGGACCTGCTCGTAGCGGGTGGAGTTGGCGTGCCGGACGAGGATGTCGCTCGCCTCGCGGACCGACGCCTCGGCCGCCGACAGCTCACCGGCGCAGCCGCGCAGGGAGCGGCGGGCCTCGGCGGCCGTCTGCCGGGCCTCCTCCAGCGAGCCGGTGTAGGGCTCGGGCCGCTCGCCGTCCTCCTCCGGGGTGTTGTCGCGGAGCAGGTCGCGCAGGAGGGCCGCGGTGTCGTCGAAGCCGGTGGCCGCGTCCTCGGCGGAGCGGTGGGCGCGCAGCAGGTCGGCGTGGGCCCGGCGGGCGGTCTCCAGGGCGTCGTCGCGGGCGGCGAGTTCGGCGGTGGCGGTGCGCAGGAGCTCCTTGGCGCCGTCGGCGTCGGCGGGCGCCATGTCCTCGGGGAGCTCGGTGTGGGCGTCGCCGTCGGTGGGGGCGAGCCGCTCGGCCTCGCCGCGCAGCCGGCCGAGCTGCTCGCTCGCGGTGGAGGCGCGGCTCTCCAGCATCTGGACGAGCGACTCGGCGCGGGACACGGCGGCCTGGCGGGACGGGCCGTCGGAGCCGTCGGTGCCCTCCAGGAGCTGGGCGGCGCGGACCCGGACCTTGTTGGTGAGGCGGTCGAGCTCGGCGAGGGCCGCGCTCTCGTCGCTCTCGGCGCGGGCCTGCTCGGCGCGGAGGTCGGCGCCGACGCCGACCTTCTCGTAGAGCTGCGAGGCGGCGCGGTAGGCCTCGCGCAGGGCGGGCAGGGAGGCACCCGCCGTCTCCATGCTCTCCGGGGCCGGGACGTCGTCGGGGGCGCCGGCGATCTCGGCGCGCTCGGCGCGCAGCGCGCGGGCGGTGCGGCGGGCGTCGTCGGCGGCGCGCTGGGCGGCGCGCCGGTCCTCGTCGGCGGCGCGGGCGCGGTCCACGAGGACGGCGGCGCGCTCCTCGGCCTCGGCGCCCTCCTCGGCGAGCTCCCGGAGCCGGGACTGCCAGGAGGCGCGCTCGCGGAGCCGGTAGGCGAGCCCGGCGAGGGCGTCGGCGACGCGGCGGGCGCGGGCGGCGACCTCCTGGCGCTCGTCGCGGACGCGGGCGGCCTCGGCGGCGGTCTCCTCGGCCTCGGCGAGCGCGGTGCGCAGCGCGGCCAGCTCCTCCTGGGCGGTGTCCGCGGCCGTACGGGCCCGCTCGGCCTCGGCGGCCAGCTCGGCGAGGCGGCCGGCCGGGCAGCCGGCCCGCCAGGACGTGAGCCGGGCGGCGAGCGTCCGGTCGCCGGCCAGGCGTGCCGCTATGGCGCGGATCTCCTCGTCCCGGGCGGTGGCGCGGGCCCGCAGGGCCTGCCGCTCGTCGTCGGCGGCGCGCTCGTCGTGCATCGCGGGGTTCGGCGGCACGAGGAAGACGCCGGACTCGCCGCCGCCCGCCGCCGGGGCGGGCTCCAGGAGGGCCGCGGCGGTGCCGACGGCCACGGCGGAGCGGGGCAGCAGGGAGGCGGCGCCGAGCACCTCGCGGGCGCGGGCGTGCGAGTCGGCGTCGGTGATGACGACGCCGTCGACGAGTTCGGGGCGGGCGGCGAGGACGGTGGCGTGGTCGGCCGGGTCGACGGCCTGGGCGAGGTAGCGCCAGCCGGGCAGGGCGGGGATGCCGTGCTCGCCGAGGTACTCGACGGCGGCCAGGACGTCGGCGCTGGGCGGCAGCAGTCCGCCGTCGCCGAGGGCGCCGAGGATGCGGGAGTCGTCGGCGGCGGCGGTCTGGAGGTCGAACATCTGCCGCTCGGAGGCGGCGACGCTGCGGTCGAGCATCTCGCGCAGCGCGTCGGCGCTGCGGTCGAGCTCCTCGGCGGTGAGCGGGCCTTCGAGGGTGCGGCGGGCGCCGGGGACGCCCGCCGCGGCGGCCTCGTCACCGGCGGGGGCGCCGGCCGGGGCGTCCGGGCCGGAGCGCGGCCCGGGCACCTGCCCGGCGGCCGTCGGCTGGGGCAGGCCCAGGAGTTCGACGAGGCGCTGCTCGGCGCCGATGGACGCGGCGGCCCGGTGCTCGGCGGTGTGGGCCGCCTCGGCGGCCGAGGCGGCGTCGGCGGCGCGGGCGGCGGACAGCTCCGTGCGGGCCAGGGCGGCGGCGGCCTCCTTGGCGCGGGCGGCGCTCTCGCGGGCGCTCTCGCGGGCCGCCTCGTAGGCGGCGACGGCGGGCTTCTCGGCGTCGCTGGCGGCGAGCGCGGCACGGGCCGGGTCGGCGTCGGGCTCGGTGTCGTCGAGCCAGCCGGCGCGGACCGCCTCGGCGGTCTCCTGCTCGACCTCGGTGAGGCGCTGGCGCAGGTGGCCGGCCTCGCTGCGGGCGCGCTGCGCCTCGGTGGCGGCGGCGGTCGCGTCGCGGTGCGCGGCCTCGCCGGCCTCCTGGAGGGCGGCGGAGCGCTCCTCCTCCTCGTTGGCGAGCCGCTCGCCCTCCTCGGCCTTGGTGTTGAGGGCGCGGACGAGCGCGGTGGCGGCCGCGGCGCGGGCGGCGAGCGCGGGGGCGGCGTCGCGCTCGGCCTCGCGGATGGCGGCGGCCACCCGGGCGGAGCGGTCGGCGGCGGCGCGGTGGCGGAGCACGGTCTCGGCCGCCTGCCAGGCGGAGTGCAGCGTACGGGCCTCGATGAGCTCGCGGCGCTGTGCGGCGGCGGCCCGCTCGGCGGCGGTGAGCGCGAGGGAGGCGTGCCGGTAGGCGATCTCGGCGGCGACGAGGGCGCTGCGGCCGCGGGCGGTCTCGGCGTCGGTGACGGCGTGCGCGGCGCCGGCGACCCGCTCGGCGAGCTCGCCGGCCCGGCCGCGCTCCTCGGTGGCGCGGGCGGCGAGGCGGCTCGCGAGGGTGCGGGTGCGGCGCTCGGCGCCGGCGTGCACGCCGCGCGTCCGGTCCCGGGTGACGGCGGCCTCGGCGATGCGGGAGAGCAGGTCGAGGGAGCCGGCGGTGAAGTCCCGCTCGGCGGTGAGCTCGGCGCGGCGGCCGAGCTTGTGGGCGAAGCCGTGGACGAGGTCGGCGAGGCCGTCGGTGTCCCGGGTGTCGGTGACGGCGCGCAGCAGGAGGTCGGTGAAGTCGGAGTCGTTCTTGACGGCGAAGAGGCCGGCGGCCTCGCCCTCGTCGGCGTTCATCTCGCGCTGGTAGCGGAAGAGTTCGGGGTCCAGGCCGAGCTCGCCGAGGTGCTCGTTCCAGCGCTCGTGGATCTCCTCCCACACCACGTCGAGGTTGGGGTAGGCCTTGCCCGCCTCGGTGAGGACGTCGCGGAAGCCCTTCATGGTGCGGCGGCGGCCGCGCGCGCCGGAGGCGCCGTCGGCGGCGGGGCGCATGGCGGTGGACTCGGCGACGGGCAGCGAGTCCAGGCTCATCCCGGGGCCGGGGCGGAAGGAGTACCAGGCCTCGGCGAACTTCCGCGGGTCGTTGGAGACCTGGCGGCCGCGCCACTCGCTGACCTTGCCGACGACGACGGACTCGCCGGTGAGGACGTGCTGCCACTCCAGGGCGACGTGGCCGCAGTCGTCGGCGAGGAGGAACTTGCGGAGCACGCCGGAGCTGGCGCCGCCCAGGGTGTTGCGGTGGCCGGGCAGCATGACCGAGAAGATCAGCTTGAGGAGGACGGACTTGCCGCCGCCGTTCTCCAGGAAGAGCACGCCCGCGGGCGCGGGGCGGCGCGGCGGGCCGGTGGGCTCGTCCTCGAAGAACTCCGCCTGCGCGGGCGCGGGAGTGGGCACGGGTGCGCCGACCCCTCGCAGGTCGAGCACGGTGTCGGCGTAGCGCGCACCGGCGGGCCCGATGGAGTAGAGGCGGACCCGGGACAGCTCGTACATGGCGGACTCTCGTTGTCGTGACGGGCGGTGGTCAGGAGGCGGGGCTGTGCTGGTTTTCGAAGAACGGCAGGCCGGCGTCGGCGACCAGGTCGAGGGCGTCGGCGTCGTCCGGCGGCAGCAGGGTCGCGCCGCCGTCGCCGACGGGCACCACGCCGAGCTCCAGCAGTTCGGTCATGGCGGCGGTGCCGGCCATGTCGCGGACCTGGAGCTGGTAGCGGGCGGTGGTGCGGTAGGAGCCGCCGGCGTCGTCGCCGGTGCGCTGGAGGAAGCCGGAGTCGACGAGGAAGGCGACGGCCTTGGCGATGATGCCGGTGGTGGAGCCGGCGAGGCGGCGGGCGTCCTTGGTGGCGCCGGTGGCGCTGCGGCGGGAGTAGACGCGCCAGGCGGCCTCCAGGCCGGGGGCGTCGGTGGTGGGGTCGGTGTTCTCGCCCTGCTCGGCGGCCCGCTCCTCCAGGCGGCGGCAGGCCTGGCGGACGAACCCGTCGACGCCGTTGACGGTGATGCGGCCGATGTAGCCGTCGTCGGCGAGGTCCTCCGGGCGGGGGAAGGCCAGGGCGGCGACGGCGAGGTGGGCGAGGCCGTGCAGGAAGCGGTCGGCGGAGTCGGCGGTGGCGCGGCGGGCGTAGTCGCCCATGCGGACGGCGAAGACGGAGTCCTCGGCGGCGGTGACGGCCATGCCGGCGCGGGTGGAGACCTCCAGCACGATCAGCCCGAGCCCGGCGGCGACGGCGTCGGCGAGGCGGGCGAACGCGGGGTCGTCGCGGTGGCGGCGCAGCAGCTCGGCGTACTCCGCGTCGCGGGCGGGGAGCAGCTTGGGCTGGAGGCCGAAGGCGATGAGGCGGGCGGCGTCGGCGGCGTCGGCGGGGGTGACGGCGCCGACGGTGCCGGTGGCGGGGGCCGGTTCCGCGTCGGCCGCGTCGGGCTCCGCCGGGTCGTAGGCGTCGTACTCAGTCACGGTCGGTGCTCCTGCTGGGGGTGTGCGTGGCGTGGCGGTCGGGTCGGCACCACCGGTCCGGGCCGCGGGTGGTTACGCGCCGTGGCGGCGGGGGTTCTTCCCGTTGCCCACCCTGTCCCGGGACCGGGGCGAGTCCCCGGGGCCCGGAGGTTCCAGGGGTTCGCCCCCGGAGCCCCGGCGTGATGGGGGCGGCTCGGCCCGGAAGGTCCGTCCGGGTGTTCACACCGCCTCCTGGCGGTCCGCCGCCATGCCCGCCGCGTCCAGCAGGGCCGTGCCGACGATCAGGTCGGCGCCGCCGAACTCCGGGTCGTCGAGGACCGTGCCGTCGTCGACGGCGAACAGCAGGGACTGCTCGCCCTGGCGGTAGGCCGTGCCGACGGCGGGGCTCGCGGCGTGCACGGCCAGCAGGGCGACCAGGTAGGGCAGTTCGGGGTCGCGGAGGCGGGCCTCGGCGAGGAGGCCGGAGAGGCGGCGGGGCGCGTCGGCCGGGAGGTCGAGGAGCTCTATGGCGCTCGCGAGCTGCTCCTCGCTGAACCGGCTGTCGTCGGGGGTGGTGATGAGGTCCGGCTCGGGCATCTCCGCGCCGAGGTGGTCCCGCTCGGCCGGCGGTGTGAGGAGCATGTCGACGAGGTCGGTGACCCGGACGGAGGTGGGCGTGCGCAGGCCCGTGCCGTGGGTGAAGAAGGCGTCCGTGACCCGGCCCGCCCGCTCGACCGGCAGCGGCAGCAGCGGGGCGAGGAGCTGTCCGTAGAGGTCGAGGCCGGAGGAGGCGGCGGTGGGGGCGAAGGCCTGCCGGTCCTGTTCGGCGCGGAAGAGCGGGCCGGCCTCCAGCAGCCGGGACTGGAGCTGGGTGTGGCGGCGGATGCAGTCCTTGACGATGTCGACGAGCTCGGCCGCGCGGCGCTTGTGCTCGGGCTCCTCGGCCTCGTCGCGCGCCTTGCGGATGTTGGTGAGGATCGCGTTCTCGTGGCGGTAGCGGTCGGCGACGTGGTCGAGCGCTTCGGCGATCATGTCGGGGACGGTGCGCAGCCAGTCGACCGCGCGGACGTTGCGGCGGGTGGCGTCGAGGGTCTTGCGGAGGGTCTCCGCGTACTGCACGGTGCGGTAGCGGGCCTGCTCGGCGGCGAGCTGGGCGTCGGCGAGGCGGCCCCGGCTGATGAGGACCTCCAGCTTCACCTCGGCGGCGATCTGGGCGCTGGTGACGTCGGTGTCGAGGGCGCCGACGAGGACGTTGACGGCCTCGTCGGTGGTGCGCAGGAAGACCGTGCCGCCGGGGCCGGGCACCTCCTCGACGAGCTTGAAGTCGTAGTCGCGCCGGACGTAGGCGCCGTCGGCCCCGAAGGTGCCGTAGACGGCGCGGAAGCCGCGGTCGACGCTGCCGACGTTGATGAGGTTCTCCAGGACCCAGCGGGCGACGCGCTCGTGCTCGGCGTGCGGGCGCTCCGGGGCCTGGGCCGCGACGCGCGGCAGCAGCCGGGCCACTATCTGCTCGTGGTCGGCGCCGGTGTCGAAGTCCATGTTGAGCGTGACGAGGTCGATGGCGGCGAGCGCCACCTCGGCCATGGCGTAGACGCCGTACTCCCCCGCGAGGTTGGCCTTGCGGGCGTCCAGGTCGTGCAGCGGCGCGGTGCAGGCCAGCGCGCGCAGCCGCCGGGCCAGGCCCTCGTCGGCGGCCGGCCCCGGGGCAGGCCGCGAGAACCCGTTGAGCTGGGGCGGAACGGCCGCCGGGGCTGGAGAAGTCACGTCGCACAGAGTAGGCGGTCACCCCGACAACGGACGAAACGGCACGGGCGGAATGTCCGTCCCGCCCTAGTGTGTGGCACCGCCGGTCACGCGGAGGTCGTCCGTACGCCCGGCCGCGGTGACCGCGATCACACGCAGCCCCTCGGCGACGGTGGCCACGGGGAGTGACGGCAGGGCCCGGCCGGCGACCTGCCCGGGGGCGTACGGCACGTGCACGAACCCGCCCCGCAGGCCGGGGCGTTCGGTGGCGGCGAGGTGCATCAGCCCGTAGAAGACGTGGTTGCAGACGAAGGTGCCGGCGGTCTGCGAGACGGAGGCGGGCAGGCCCGCCTCCCGGACGGCGGCGACGCAGGCCTTGACCGGCAGGGTGGCGAAGTAGGCGGCGGGGCCGCCGGGGACGACGGGCTCGTCGACGGGCCGGGCGCCGGCGTTGTCGGGGATGACGGCGTCGTCGATGTTGACGGCCACGCGTTCGACGGTGAGGTCGGGGCGGCCGCCGGCCTGGCCGACGCAGAGCACCACGTCGGGGTCGGCGTCCGCGACGGCGGCGCGGAGCGCGTCGAGGGCGCCGCCGAAGACGCAGGGCAGCTGGACGCCGACGACCTCGATGCCGGCCGGCGGCCGGGCCACGACCTCGCGGACGGCCTGCCAGGAGGGGTTGACGCTCTCTCCGCCGAAGGGTTCGAAGCCGGTCAGCAGGACGCGGGTCACGGGCGCTCCCTGGGGTGGTGGGGGAAGGGCTCAGAAGGCGAACAGGGCCATGATCACGATGTTGCAGCCGAGCAGGGCGACGGCGGTGGGCAGTTGCGCCTTGATCGGCCCGTACTGGTCCTTGAGCTCCAGCAGGGCCGCGGGCACGATGTTGTAGTTGGCGGCCATGGGGGTCACCAGGGTGCCGCAGAAGCCGGCCAGCATGCCGATGGCGAGCACGGCCGGCGCGCTGCCGTGCTCCTGCACCACGAGTACGGGCCAGCCGACGGCGGCGGTCATCACGGGGAAGGCGGCGAAGCCGTTGCCCATGATGACGGTGAAGAGGAACATCCCGACGCAGTAGACGGCGACCGCGAGGTAGAGGGAGTGGTCGGGGAGGACCGCCGTGGTGATCCGGCGGACCTGTTCGCCGACGCCGGAGACCGAGAAGATCGTGCCGAGGGTGGCGAGCAGCTGCGGCAGCAGCATGGCCCATCCCATCGACTCCAGCATCGAGCGCCCGGCGTGCATCGGCGCGGAGAGCTTCCTCTCGCGCAGCATCGCCATCCCGACGGCGAGCGCGACGACGGAGCCGATGCCGAGCCCCAGGATGGTCTCGCTGCCCTTCTGGAGGACGGGTTCGCCGCCCACGGAGAGCCGCTTCACGCCGACGGCGCAGAGCAGGGCCACGAACGGGATGGTGAGCGCGGGGACGAAGAGACGGCTGCCCCAGCGGGTGGCGCTCGCCGCACGCTGCTCGGGGGTGGCTGTGGCGCCCCGGCCGCGGCCGGTGAAGCCGAAGCCGGCGAGGCAGACCATGGCGAGGACGGCGGCGCCGAGCGGCTCCGCGGGGGCCGACTTGTCCGCGACCCAGGTGCCGTAGACGAAGCCGAGGCCGAGCAGCCCCCAGAAGGCCGCGGTGCCGTACCGCTTGGGGTTGGTGCGGTCGCGCAGCATCTGGGCGGCCATGACCAGGAAGATGAGGCCGACGAGCCAGTAGAACCACTCCGCCTTGATCACTTGACGGCCTCCTCGCGGCCGGCCGCCACCGCGCGCTCCAGGGTGCGGTCCAGGCGCAGCAGCCGCCAGCCGTGGATCGCGAGGGCGCACAGGGCGGTGGGTATCGCCCACAGCGCGAGGTCCAGCGGTTCGAGGTGGGTCTGGTAGGTGGTGTTGACGAAGCCGGTGATGAGCAGGATGGAGCCGACCGCCAGGAAGACGTCCTCGCCGAAGAAGAGCCCGACGTTGTCGGCGCTGGCGGCGAACGAGCGGACCTTCTCGCGCGCCTTCTCCGGCAGCGGGCCGAGGCGGCGTTCGGCGGCGCCCTCGGCCATGGGCGCGGCCAGCGGCCGTACGGTCTGGGCGTGTCCGAAGACGTTGTTCAGGCCGACCGCGGCGGCGATCTGGCGCAGCAGGAGGTAGAGGGCGAGGAAGCGGCCGGCCGTGAGCCCGGCGAAACGGGTGATGAGCCGGCGGGCCTGTTCCTGGAGGCCGTGGCGCTCCAGGAGGCCGATGACGGGGAGGGTGATGACGAAGATCGTGACGGCCCGGCTGGAGGCGAAGCCGGTGCCGAAGGCGGCCAGGACGCGCTGCGGCGACAGCCCGCCGAGCAGGCCGGTGACGATGCCGGCGCCGCCGACCACCAGCAGAGGATTGCGTCTCGTGGCGAAGCCGAGCACGACCACGAGGACGCCCAGGAGAACGATCATGCGTTCCGCCTTCCGGGATCCCGGACCCCACTCGGACGAGTGAAGCGATTGGCGAGGAGGCTAAGATATTGTTGAACAATCCTCAAGAGGCTTGACTTACGATTCCGTATCGCCCTTGATCACTCGTGATCCGCCTTCCACTTCCCTGACTTGCCCATGACCGCCGGGGAGCTCGGCCCTCCGGCGTCCGTACCGCCGCTCCTGAGGGGATGCCATGGCCCTGTCCACCGCGCAGCGGGTGGCCGACCAGCTCCGCGACCGCATCCAGGGCGGCGGGCTGCCGCCCGGCACCCAGCTGTCGGAGGAGGCGCTCGGCCGCGACCTCGGCGTCTCGCGCAACACCCTGCGCGAGGCGTTCCGGCTGCTGATCCACGAGAGCCTGGTCGTCCACCGGCTCAACCGCGGCGTCTTCGTACGGGTCCTGGAGCCCGCCGACGTCACGGACGTCTACCGGGTGCGCGCGGCCCTGGAGACCGCGGGCGTCCGGGCCGCGGAGCGGGCCGAGCGGCCGCTGCGCGAGGCCGTCACCGAGGCCGTGGACCGGGCCGAGCGGGCCGCAGCCCGGGGCGACTGGCGCGAGGTGGGCTCGGCCGACCTGCGCTTCCACCGGGCACTCGCCGCGCTCAGCGGCAGCCCCCGCATCGACACGGCCATGGACCGGCTGCTGGCCGAACTGCGCCTGGCCTTCCACGCGATGCCCTCGCCACGCCGCTTCCACGAGCCGTTCCTGCCCCGCAACCGCACCCTCGCCGGGCTCCTGGAGCGGGGCGAGTACGGCCGCGCCGAGGCGGAGCTCCTCACCTATCTGGACGATGCCCGACAGCTCATCCTCGACGCCATGCGGGAGGCCTCCTCATGACCGGAACGACCGGACCGACCGGACCGACCGGAACGACGACCGGACCGACGCCGGCCGGGTCCACGCCCGCCGCGGCCGCGGCGGGCGGCACCGCCGCCGTGCTCGACCTCAACGCCGACCTCGGCGAGGGCTTCGGCCGCTGGCGGCTGACCGACGACGAGGCCCTGCTCTCGGTCGTCACGAGCGCGAACGTCGCCTGCGGCTTCCACGCCGGCGACCCCTCCACCATGCGACGGGTGTGCGAGCGCGCCGCCGAGCTCGGCGTCCGCGTCGGCGCCCAGGTCTCCTACCGCGACCTGGCCGGATTCGGCCGGCGCGCGATGGACGTGCCGCCGGAGGAGCTCGCCGACGAGATCACCTATCAGGTGGGCGCGCTCCGGGTGTTCGCGCGGGCGGCCGGTACGGACGTCACGTATGTGAAGCCGCACGGCGCGCTCTACAACCGCACCGTCGACGACGCCGAGCAGGCGGCGGCCGTCGTCGCCGGGGTGCTGCGCTCGGGCGGCGCGCTGCCGGTGCTCGGCCTGCCGGGCTCGCGGCTGCACGAGGAGGCCACGCGGGCCGGACTCCCGGTGGTCACCGAGGCGTTCGCCGACCGCGCGTACACCGCCGCCGGCACGCTCGTCCCCCGCCGCACGCCCGGCGCCGTCGTCCTGGACCCCGAGGAGGTCGTCGCCCGCTCGGTGCGGATGGCCAAGGACGCGGCCGTCACCGCCCTCACCGGCGAGGACGTCACCGTCCGCGCCCGCTCGCTGTGCCTGCACGGCGACACCCCCGGCGCCGCCGGCCTCGCCCGGCGGGTCAGAGCCGCGCTGGAGGCCGCGGGCGTCCGGGTGGAGGCGTTCGCGTGAGCACGCCCGCGGAGCCGCGCACCCTGCCGGTCGGGCGGCACGCCCTGCTGGTGGAGGTCGACACCGCCGAACAGGCCCAGGCCCTCCACGCCGAGCTGCTGCGCCGCCGCGCCGCCGGCGACCTGCCGCCCGTACGCGAGATCGTGCCCGCCGCCCGCACCGTCCTGCTGGACGGGCTGGACGACCCGGGCGCGCTCGCCGCGGACCTCGCCGGCCGGCCCGTGCCGCCGCTCGCCACGGCCGGCGGCGAGCCGGTCGTGCTGCCGGTCCGCTACGACGGCCCCGACCTCGCCGAGGTCGCGGCGCTGTGGGGCGTCGCCCGGGACGAGGTCGCGCGGATCCACTCCGGGCTCGAATTCCGGGTGGCCTTCTGCGGCTTCGCGCCCGGCTTCGGCTATCTGACGGGCCTGCCGGACCGGCTGCGCGTGCCGCGCCGGGCCACCCCGCGCACCGCCGTCCCCGCCGGTTCGGTGGGCCTGGCCGGCCCGTACACCGGCGTCTACCCGCGCTCCTCGCCCGGCGGCTGGCAGCTGATCGGGCGCACGGACGCGGTCCTGTGGGACACCGGGCGGGAGCCTGCGGCGCTGCTCGCCCCGGGGACCCGGGTGCGGTTCGAGGTGGTCGGATGAGCGGGCTCTCGGTCGTCCGGCCCGGGGCCCTGACGACCGTCCAGGACCTGGGGCGGCCCGGCCACGCGCACCTCGGCGTCGGGCGCTCCGGCGCGCTGGACGAGCCCGCGCACCGGCTCGCCAACCGTCTGACCGGCAATCCGGAGGACCTCGCCACGCTGGAGACCACCTTCAACGGCTGTGCCGTGCGCCCCGGCAGGGCGGTGACCGCCGCCGTGACGGGCGCGCCCTGCCCGGTGCGGATCGACGGGCGCCCGGTGGCCTGGGGCGCGGCGGTGCGGGTGCCGGCGGGCTCGGTGCTCGACGTCGGCCCGGCCACCGGCGGGCTGCGCAGCTACGTGGCCTTCGCGGGCGGGGTCGCCGTGCCGCCGGTGCTCGGCAGCCGCTCCCGGGACCTGCTCTCGGGGCTGGGCCCCGAGCCGCTCGCGGCGGGGCACACACTGCCCCTGGGCGCGCCCCGGGGGCCGTCCACCGGCGCCGACGCCTTCCCCTGGCCCGCCCCGCCCGGTGCCGGCCTGGTGCTGCCCCTCGTGCTCGGCCCGCGCGACGACTGGTTCGCGGACGACGCGCCGCGCGTGCTGGCCCGTGGCGGGTTCACGGTGTCGTCGGCGAGCAACCGCATCGGCCTGCGCACGGACGGGCCGTCCCTGACCCGGGTCAAGGACGGCGAACTGCCCAGCGAGGGCATGGTGCTCGGCGCCGTCCAGGTGCCGCCCGACGGCCGCCCCGTCGTCTTCCTCGCCGACCACCCGACGACGGGCGGCTATCCCGTCGTCGGTGTGGTGCCGGAGCCCGCGCTGGCCGCGGCGGCCCAGGCCGTGCCCGGCACACCGGTGCGGTTCGTGCCCGTACGGGCCTGAGCGCGCCGGCCCGCCGCCGCGCCCCTCGGCGGCGGGCCGGTCCGCTCAGTCGACGCCGCGGATGATGTGCGACTCCGGGTCGGCCTCCTCGTTGGTGGTCTCGGGAGTCTCGCGCGGTGCGGCGCGGCGGACCCGTGCGGTCTCCTCCAGGCCCTCACCCCGGCCCTGCTTCCGGTCGCTGTGCCCCTTGAGCTGGTCCACGACGGTTTCCTTTCCTGGTGCTTTCCTGGTCCCCCGACCGCGCGGACGGGTCGTGCGTCCGGAAAACGACGTCCGGGTTTCCTCAGGGTGACGTCTTGAAACCAGCGACCACCACATCGGATATAGCCAGATATGAACTACCTCCATCCGGGTGGCAAAAGAGGGCAAGAAGGATAAAATGCAGGCAGGTCCGAACTGACACTGAAAGAAGGTGGCTGACGTGACCGCCCCGACGTCGCCCCGGATAGACCAGCACCCGGACATCGTGGCGCTGCGCGCCCACTCCGAAGAGACCACGGCGACCCCCGTCGCCCAGGCCGTCGAAGCACTCGCACTCCTCTGTGGCGTCTATCTGGCCGCCTCGGCATGGATCGTGGGCTTCAGCGGCTCGACCACCCTGGCCGTCAACAACCTGATCGTGGGCGTCGCGTTCGCCTGTCTCGTCAGCGGCTTCGGCCCCGCGTACGAGCGCACCCACGCGATGAGCTGGGCCGCTCTGGCCCTCGGCGCGTGGACGATCGTGTCCCCCTGGATCGTCGCCGGCCACGACTTCGCCACCCGTGCCGTCGTCAGCAACGTCGTCGTGGGCGTGGTGGCCTGCCTGGTCGCCCTGGCGCTCGCCGGCATGGGCCGGATGCGGGCGCGACGCTGAGCTGCGGGGCGGCAGCGCCGAGTGAGCGAAAGGAGAGCCTCTCGCCCGCTCCGCCTCCGTACTCGGTGCGCACGCGAGGACCAGGCCGATTCCCGTCGTCCCACGGCCCCGCCACCCCGTTCCCGGGTGGCGGGGCCGCTCCGTGCGCGCCCGCGGACCGCGCCGCCGGAAACCCCGCGCACCGCCTTCACCCCTGGGGATGAAAACTGGGGTGATCTTCGGAATTGATGACTCCGCCGGACGGTAATGGGCAATGCTCCCCTCTCCGCTTCCTTCTCCCTCATCACTCCGACCCCAAGAGGTGCCAGGCATGACGACCGTCCGCGCTGCCGTGTTCGAGCTGCTGCGGGACCGCGGGGTGACCACCGTCTTCGGCAACCCGGGCTCCACGGAACTCCCGTTCCTGCGGGACTTCCCCGACGACTTCCGCTACGTCCTCGGGCTCCAGGAGGCCGTCGTGGTCGGCATGGCGGACGGCCACGCGCAGGCGACCGGGACGACGGCGCTGGTCAACCTGCACACGGCACCGGGCGTCGGCAACGCCATGGGCGCCGTGGTCAACGCGGCGGCGAACCACACCCCGATGGTGATCACGGCGGGCCAGCAGGTGCGGGCCATGATGACCATGGAGGCGCTGCTCACCAACGTGGACGCCACGACCCTGCCGCGCCCCGCCGTCAAGTGGGCCTACGAACCGCCCCGCGCCCAGGACGTGCCCGCCGCCCTCGCCCGCGCCTTCCACCTGGCCGAAACCGCTCCCCGGGGACCGGTGTTCCTCTCGCTGCCCATGGACGACTTCGACGTGGAGCTCGACGAGGCCGAGGCGGCCGCCGCGCGGCACGCGGCCCGGCGCCGGGTGACGGACGCGACGGCGGCCGCCGGACCGGCCGTCGAGGCGCTGGCCGCCCGGCTCGCCGCCGCGGCCAACCCGGTCATGGTGACGGGCGGTTCGGTGGACGCCGAGGGCGCCTGGGACGCGGCCGTGGCACTCGCGGAGCGCCGGGGCCTGCCCGTATGGGCCTCGCCCATCGAGGGGCGCGTCGGCTTCCCGGAGGACCACCGGCTCTACCGCGGCGTGCTCCCGCCCGCGCTGGCCCCGCTGGCCGCCACCCTCCAGGGCCACGACCTGGTCCTCGTCGTCGGGGCGCCCGTCTTCCGCTACTACCCCTACGTGCCCGGCCCCGTCCTGCCCGAGGGCGCCGAACTGGCGCTGCTGACCAGCGATCCCGGCGAGGCCGCGCGCGCCCCGGTCGGCGACGCCCTGGTGGCGGGACTGCGGCCCACGCTGGAACGGCTCACCGAGCTCCTCGACAAGAGGGCGGACCCCGGCGACGACGGACCGGCCGGCGCGGCACCGCCGGCCGCGCCCGCCGAGGAGCCGGAGACCGAGCCCATGTCCGCCCGTACGGCCCTCGCCGCCGTGGCGGCCGGCGCGCCCCCGGAGACCCTCTGGGTCAACGAGTCGCCCTCCAACGTCCAGATCTTCCGCGAGGTCGTGCGGATCGACCGCCCCTGCTCCTTCCTCACCACGGCCGGCGGCGGCCTCGGCTTCGGGCTCGCGGCGGCCGTGGGCGCCCAGTTGGGGCGGCCGGAACGGCCGGTGGTGGCCCTGGTCGGCGATGGCTCCGCGCAGTACGCGATCACGGCGCTGTGGACCGCGGCGGCCTATCGCGCGCCCGTCACCTTCGTCGTCCCGGCGAACGGCGAATACGCGATCCTCAAATGGTTCGGCCGGTTCGAGAACACGCCCGGCGTGCCCGGCCTGGACCTCCCCGGGCTCGACCTGTGCGCGCTCGCCCGCGGCTACGGCGTGCCCGCGCACCGGGCCACGGACGCGGCCCACCTCGCGGAGCTGGTCGCCGGGGCCACTGCCGCGACGGACGGCCCGGTCCTCATCGAGGCGCCGATCACGACCGTCCCCCCTTCGCTCTGAGGCACGCGCCCTCACCCCGGTGACGCGACGGCGCCCCGCCGCGCGCGGTGCCGTCGCGCCTTCCGCTCGTCCCCCGCTCGCCCCCTTGCTGGTGTCTCTGGAGTCGCCCATGACCGTATCCGTCGAGAAGCCGCTGCTCGCGGCCCTGCGGGAGGCGCTGCCCGACGCGGCCGTGCTGACCGCGGACGACCAACTCGACCTGCACAGCCGTGATTCCGCCCCGTTCGGCGAGGCCGGCAGACCCGTGGCGGTGGTCCGCCCCGAGACCGTGGAGCAGGTGCAGCGGGTGATCCGCGCGGCCCGCGCGCACGGCGTGCCCGTCGTGCCCCAGGGCGCGCGGACGGGCCTCGCCGGCGCCGCCGACGCCGTGGACGGCTGCGTGGTGCTCTCCATGGTCCGGATGAACCGGATCCTGGAGATCGACCCGGCGAACCGCCTGGTGCGCTGCGAGCCCGGCGTCGTCACCGCCGACCTCGCCGCGGCCGTCGCCGAGCGGGGTCTGTGCTACCCGCCGGACCCGGCCTCCTGGGGGGTCTGCACGATCGGCGGGAACATCGCCACGGGCGCGGGCGGGCTGTGCTGCGTGAAGTACGGGGTCACCGCCGACTACGTGCTCGGGCTGACCGTCGTCCTGGCCGACGGCGAGGTGCTGCGGGTCGGGCGGCGCACGGTCAAGGGCGTTGCGGGCTACGACCTCACCCGGCTGTTCGTCGGCTCCGAGGGCACCCTGGGCGTCATCGTCGAGGCCACCCTGGCCCTGCGGCCGCCGCGGCCGCCGGCCCGCGCGCTGCTGGCCCGGTTCCCGTCCGCGTCGGACGCGGGCGAGGCCGTGGCGGCGATCGTCCGCGCCGGGCACGTACCGTCCGCCCTGGAACTGCTGGACCGCACGACCACCGAGGCGGTCTCCGCGCTGGGCCACCCGCTGTTCGCCGGCGGCGGCGCGGCGACGCTGATCGTGGCGAGCGACGCGCCCGACGCCGCCGGGGACGTCCTGGCGATGGCGGACCTCTGCCGGGACGCCAAGGCGCTGTCCGTCACCGCCGCGGCCGGCGAGGAGGAGTCCGGCGAGGTCCTGGAGGCGCGGCGGATGGTGCTCCCCGCGCTCAAGGCGCGGGCGGCGGCGCTGCCCGGCGACGTGACGGCGTTCATCGAGGACGTCGCCGTGCCCCGCGACCGGCTGGCCGAACTGATCGACCGGATCGAGCTGATCGCCGACGAGTACGACCTCTACATCTCCACCGTCGGCCACGCCGGGGACGGCAATCTGCACCCCACGGTCGTCTTCGACCGCTCCGACCCGGACGCGGTCCGGCGGGCCAAGGAGGCGTACGACGCCATCATGGCCGCCGGTCTGGAGCTGGGCGGCACGATCACCGGCGAGCACGGCGTCGGCACCCTCAAGCGCGACTGGCTGGCCCGCGAACTGCCGCCCCGCGGCCTGCGGTTGCAGCGCGACCTCAAGCGGCTCTTCGACCCCGAGGGGCTCCTCAACCCCGGGAAGGTGCTGGCATGAGCCTGCTGCGCAGCGCGCCCGGGGGCGCCGGGAGCACCGGGAGCGACGACGCCGGCCGCGGCGCGGAGCTGCCCATGGCGTCGGCGGGCGAGAACCTCCGGCTCACCCTCGCCTACTTCCTGCCCAACTACCTCAAGGGTGTCTTCCGGCTCCGGCCGCGCCTCGGCTCGCTCGTCGCGCGCGCGGACGCCGGGCGGCGCGGCGTGGAGACGCTGCGCCGGATGCGGCGCCGGCACGGGCGCGGCCCGGTCGTGGTGCGCGGCACGTCCGGGCCCACCCTGCTCGTCCTGGACCCGGAGGACGTCCGGCAGGTGCTGGCCGGGCCCGTGGACGTCTACGCCGTCGACACCTGGGAGAAGGTGTCCGGCTTCGCGTCGGTCCAGCCCGACGCGCTGGTCGCCTCGCACGGCCGGCAGCGCGCCGTCCGCCGGGCGTTCAACGACGCCGTGCTGGACGCCGGCTGCCCCGTGCACCGGCTCGCGGACCACTTCCTGCGGGTCGTCGGCGAGGAGGCCGCCGCGCTGCTGGGCCCGCGCTCGGTGGCCGGGCTCGACGCGGACACCCTGCGGGAGTGCTTCGAGCGGGTCGGGCGGCGCTGCTTCCTGGGCGAGGCCGCGGCCGACGACGTGGAGTTCTCCCGGCTGCTGGCCGAACTCCTCACCGAGGCCAACTGGCTGGGCGCCCGCCGCTGGCGCACCGCCGCCACCCGGCGGTCGCGGCGGCGCATGATGCAGCGGCAGGCGCGCTATCTGGGCGAGGCCGACCCGCGGAGCCTGGCCGGACTGTTCTCCGGGGCGCCGAGGGGCCCGGAGACCGCTCCCGAGTGCCAGGTCACGCACTGGTTCATGGCACTGAGCGTGGTCCACTCGGCGACCGTGCAGGCGCTCGCCCTGCTCGCGACGCACCCCCACCACTACCGGCGGGCGCTCGCGGAGACCGAGGCGGCGGACCGCGCCCACGGCGCGCGCACGGTGGCCGGCCATATGCAGATGCCGTACGTCCGGGCCTGCGTGCAGGAGGCGTCCCGGCTGTGGCCCCCCGTCCCCAGCCTGATGCGGCGCACGACCGCGGAGACCCGCTGGCGGGGCGCGGTGGCGCCGGGCGGCGTCAACGTCCTGGTACCGGCGGGCTTCCACGCCCGCGACGGCGAACGGATCGACTACGCGCACCGGTTCGCCCCCGAGAAGTGGCTCGACGGCACCGCGGAGGCCGACTGGGCCATCAGCCCGTTCAGCAGGGGCGAGGCCCAGTGCAGCGGCATGGAGCTGGGGCTCCAGCTGGCCACGGGCTTCGTCGCCGAGCTGCTGCGCGGCGGCGAACTGGCCGCCGCCGGGGTCCGGCTGAGCCCCGAACGGCCGCTTCCGTACGCCTTCGACACGGCGCGGCTGCGCATCGGCATCCGCCCGACCCGGCCCGTGGAGGGGACATGACGACCGACAGCGGCACACCGGCGGAGGCGCCGGAGGCGACACCGGCCGCGGCGGGCCCGGAGGACGGGCCGGACCGGGCGGAGGCGGCGGAGGTCTCGGCGGCCCAGGGGACACCGGAACCCTCGGAGGAGCCGGAAGCCGCGAAGCCGTCAGAGACTCCAGAGGTGCCAGCGGCCCCGGAGACGTCGGAGATCCTGGACGGGCCGGAGCCCCCGGAAGCTTCCGCGGCCCCGGAGGCGTCGGAGGCCCTGGAGCCGCCGGAAGCCCGGGAAGAGCCGGAGGCCCGGAGTCATCCGACGCCCTGGAGGTGTCACCGGCCCTGGCGGCCTCGGAGGCGCCGGGCGCCTCCGAAGTGGCCCGAGTGGCCGCGGCGTCCCCGGCGCCGGCCGGGCCTGTCGGAGAGGCCGAGGCCGTAGAGACCGAGGCCGTGGCGGCCGGGCCTGTGGAAGCCCGGCCCGTAGGTGCCGAGTCCGCGGAGGGCGAGTCCGGCGGAGATCCCGTGCCCGCCGTGCCGGCGCCCCGTGCTGAGCCGGGTGCCCCGGCCGGTGAGGAGCCCGCCGGGCTCGACGGGCTCGCCGCCGTCGCCCGGTCCCTGAGCGGGACCGCCGGGGTGATCCGGGACGCCGGGCGCGTGCTGACCGCCGTGGCCACCGATCCGGCGCTGCTCCGCTCGCTCGGCCGCTCGCCCCGCAGCGGCGCGCGGGCCCTGTTCGCCCTGACCCGTACGCTCGTCGCGCCCACCGGGCTGGGGTACGCGCCGGACGGCGCGGGACCGGGCCGGGTGGCCCGGCTGGGCGGTGTGCTCACCAGCCGTGCGAGCCTGGCCGTGGACGTCGCGGTGACCGCGCTGAAGCTGCGGATCCGGCTGTGCGCCGTGCGGCACCCGGAGTTCGTGGAGGAGGGCCCGGTCCGGCGGATGCTCATCGCCGTCGAGGCGGACAAGCAGCTGCTGGCCCTGCGGATCCTCCGGGAGAACGTACGGGCGCAGGGCGGCGCGCGGACGCTGGCCGCGCTCGCGCCGTGCCTGGCCGAGGTGCTGGCGTGGAACGCGCTGGTGGACGAGAACCCGTTCAACGACGAGGCGGCGTGGCACGTCGTCCAGGGCACCCGGCCCGACAGCGACCCGCTGCTGGGCACCCGGATCAGCACCTGGGCGCGCTGGGACCGCGGGGCCGGCCGGGCCGTGGCCGAGCCGCCGGACCCCGAGCTGCTGGCCGGCTTCGACAACGGCGGGGGCGTCACCGCGCACCTGCGCAACCTCGCGGCCATCGGCAACGACGGCCGGATGATCGTCCAGCGGGTCAAGGGCCCGGACGGCGTCACCCGCTACGTGGCCCTGCTGCCCGGCATGGCCCTCGGGCTGCCGCGCAACCCCACCCCGCAGGACCTGGTGGGCGCGGTCACCGCCGTCGGCCGCAACGACTCGCCGTACACCCGGGCCGTCCGCAAGGCGCTCGCCCTCACCGTCCCGGACGGCGCGGAGATCGCGCTGGTCGGGCACAGCCAGGGCGGCATCGCGGCCATGAACCTGACCGAGCTCGGCGAGGTCAACGACCGGTGGCGGCTGGCACGCGTCGTCGCGGTGGGCTCCCCCATCGACTTCAAGCGCCCGCGCGACCCGCGCACCAAGGTCGTCAGCCTCGTCAACGAGCACGACGTCGTGCCCAACCTGGAGGGCCGCAGCCCGGCCTCGGTCTTCCCCGTGCCCGCCGACTGGCTGGAGTTCACCTGGGTGGACCCCACGCACGACTTCCCGCAGTGCCACAACGTCGACGTGTACGCGCAGAGCCTCGACAAGGTCGTCCCGGAGGCGCGTGACCGGGTGGACGACCTGCTCGCGCCGTTCCGCGGCCATGTCGAGGAGACCGTCGTCCTCCGGCTCCACGACCGCTGACACCGACGCCCCGCCGACCGAGCACCCCCGATGGAGAGCTATCGATGACGCCCGTACCGCGCCCCCGCCGCGAGTGGCACTCCCTGCCCTTCCCGCTCGCGATCCTGGAGATCAGGCGACAGCGGGAGCTGCTGCGCGCGCACAACCTGCACGACACGTACGGCGCCGGCGGTGAGCGCCCGCGCCGGCCGAGCCCCCGGCTGCTGCCCTACCGCAGCTACGACGGCTCCGGCTACGACCCGGACGACGTCGACATGGGCCGCGCCGGCACCCGCTTCGACCGCAACTGCGCCCTGCCGGAGACCTTCCCGGAAGAGGAGGAGAAGGGGCTGTACTCGCCGAGCCCCCGCGAGGTGAGCCGGCGGCTGCTGGCCCGCCGCTCCGGCTTCCGGCCCGCGCCGACCCTCAACATGCTCGCCGCCGCCTGGATCCAGTTCCAGAACCACGGCTGGTTCAGCCATGGCGACAACAGGACCGACGAGCCGCTCGACGTACCGCTCGCGCCGGACGACGACTGGCCGCGCTGCCCGATGACGGTGCGCCGCTCCCGCCCCGACCCGGTCGCCCACACCGACCCCACGCGCCCGCCGACGTACGAGAACACCGTCAGCCACTGGTGGGACGGCTCGCAGATCTACGGGTCGGACGAGGAGCGGTGCCGGGCGCTGCGCACCGGGGAGCGCGGCAGGCTGGCCGTCGAGGGCGGCCGGCTGCCGGACGAGACCCGGCCCGGGCTCTCCGGCATCGACCTCACGGGTTTCAACGACAACTACTGGGTGGGGCTGTCGCTGCTGCACACGCTCTTCGCCAAGGAGCACAACGCGATCTGCGACCGGATCGCCGCGGCCCACCCGACCTGGGACGACGAGCGGCTCTTCCACACCGCCCGGCTGGTCAACGCCGCCGTGATGGCCAAGATCCACACGGTGGAGTGGACGCCCGCGGTGATCGCGCACCCGGTGACGCGGGCGGCCATGCACATCAACTGGTACGGGGTGCTCCCGGCCGGGCTGCGGCGGCGGACGGGCCGGTTCGGCAGGGGGGAGGCACTCTTCGGCATCCTCGGCTCCCCCACCGACCACCACACGGCCCCGTTCTCCATGACGGAGGAGTTCGTCACCTCCTACCGGCTGCACCCGCTGATCCGGGACGAGTACGAGGTCCGCTCGCACCGCACGGGCGCGCTCGTCGACCGTACGGACTTCGAGGCGCTCCAGGCGCTGGCCACCCGGGAGGCGGTGGACCGCTGGGGCTGGTCGGACCTGCTGTACTCGTTCGGCACCATGAACCCCGGTGACATCACCCTGCACAACCATCCCGACTGTCTGCGCGATCTCGCCAGGATCTCCGGGGAGCACATGGACCTCGGGACGGTGGACGTCCTGCGCGACCGGGAGCGCGGTGTGCCGCGCTACACCGCGTTCCGGGCCGCGCTGCACCGCCCGCCGCTGACCGGCTTCGAGGAGCTGACCGGCGGGGACGTGGCACTGGCGGCCGAGCTGAGGGAGGTCTACGACGACCGGCTGGACCGGGTGGACACCATGGTCGGGATGTACGCCGAGCCGCGGCCGCGCGGCTTCGCCTTCAGCGACACGGCGTTCCGGATCTTCGTGCTGATGGCGTCGCGGCGGCTGAAGAGCGACCGCTTCTTCACCACCGACTACCGGCCGGAGGTCTACACCCGGAGGGGCTGGAGTGGATCGACCGCACCGGGATGGTGGAGGTGCTGCGGCGGCACCATCCGGAGCTCGCGCCCTCGCTGGAGGGGGTGCGCAACGCCTTCGCGCCCTGGCGGATGCTGCGGCCCGGGGGGATCGGCTGATGGCGGCGCGGGAGGAGCGGGAGACGCGGGGGACCACGCCCTGGTCCCGGCCCGTACGGGCGCAGGCGGACCGGCTGCGGGCGGAGGCCGGCCGGCTGCGGGCGGACGCCGAGGGGATGACGCTGCCCGGTGCGGAGGGGACCGTCCTGCGGCGGCGGATCGCCTCCCACGCGGAGCGCGCGGAGCGGGCCGCCCGCTCCCTGGAGCACGCGGCCGAGGCGCTGGCCCGGCACGAGGCGCTGCTCGCCGCTCTCGCGCGCGGGCGGCGGGAGAGCGGCGGGGCGACGCAGCGCGACTGAGGCGGCGCGGGGGGCACGGCGGACGGGCTAGCCGGTGAGCGCGTCCGCCGTGTCCCGGGCGTACCAGCGGTCGTCGCGCAGCTCCGCCAGCCCGTGCCCGGCGAGCCCGGTGACGTGCTTGAGGACCGTGCGCGCCTGATAGCCCGCCGCCGCGGCCAGCTCGTCGAGGGAGGCTCCGGCCGCGCCGAGCTCCCGCAGGCTCTCCCAGGTGCGGGCGGCGTGGCGGCCGAGGTCGGGGGCGGCGGACTGCGGGGCGGTGGGATGCGGCGCGCTCGCGGGCCGTGCGGCGGACTGCGGGGCGGCCGGGAGGGCCCGGCCGACGGGCCGCGGGGTGCGGTTGACCCTGCGGTGGCGGCGGCCCTTCTGGCGTTTGCTCATGGATGTACCACTGCTCCGTCCTGTGGCGTGGCGGCCGGGTGGTCGCGGCCTTCGTCCTCAGGTCAACTCGGGGCGATGTCGGGCGGTTACGGCCATTCCACCGTGTGTGCGAGGCGGCACGCCCGGTACGGGGCGGTGTGGGCCGTCGGGGCGTGAGAGGTCCGGCACGTGAGGTATGTGACGCTTGGGGCGTGCGCATACTGATTGTCGAGGACGAGCCGGGGCTCGCCGACTCGCTCCGCCGGGGTCTGGCCGCCGAGGGACACTGGGCCGAGGCCGTCCACGACGGCCACCGCGGCCTGGAGGCGGCGCTGACCGGCGCGTACGACGTGATCGTGCTGGACGTGATGCTGCCGGGGCTGAGCGGCCACGAGATCTGCCGGCGGCTGCGC
Organism: Streptomyces albireticuli; assembly: GCF_002192455.1. Taxonomy (NCBI): domain Bacteria; kingdom Bacillati; phylum Actinomycetota; class Actinomycetes; order Kitasatosporales; family Streptomycetaceae; genus Streptomyces; species Streptomyces albireticuli. Next base: position 6,425,295 of record NZ_CP021744.1, on the reverse strand, counting down.
CGCCTGGACCCGTGGACGCCGGTGCTGATGCTGACCGCCAAGGACGGCGAGTACGACGAGGCGGAGGGGCTCGACGCGGGCGCGGACGACTATCTGTCCAAGCCGTTCTCGTTCGTGGTGCTGACCGCGCGGCTGCGGGCGCTGGGCCGCCGCCGGAGCCCCGGGGGCGCGCGTCCGCTCGTTGCCGGCGATCTGGTCCTGGACCCGGCGGCGCGGGTGTGCCGGCGGGGCGGGCGGGAGATCGAGCTGACCGCGCGGGAGCTCTCGGTGCTGCGGTACCTGATGGAGAACGCGGGCCGGGCGGTGGCCAAGCGGGACATCCTCGACGAGGTCTGGGACTCCCCCGCCGACACGGACCCGAACATCGTCGAGGTCTATGTCTCCTCACTGCGCCGGAAGATCGACGTCCCCTTCGGCCGCCGGGCCCTCGTGACCGTCCACGGCACGGGCTACCGCGTCGCGCCGGACGGCGGCTGACGGTGGCCGGCCCGCTGCGGCTGCCCCGTTCGGTCCGCGGCCGGAGCGCCGCCGCGGCCGCGCTCGCGATGGCCCTGGTCCTCGGGGTCGGCGGTACCTGGCTGTACAGCGTGCTGCGCGCCAATCTGCTGGACAACGCCCACGGGCGCACCGAGCTGGCGGCCCGCGAGGTGGCGGCGCGGGCGGACGCCGGACCGCTGCCGGAGCTGCTGCCCGCGCCCCGGGACGGCGTCGACGTCGTCCTCGTCCTCGGCGCGCGCGGCGAGGTGGTCGCCACCACGCGCCCGTCGGCCGGGCCGCTCGCCCGGGAGTTCGCCGGGCTGCGCCCGGCGCCCGGCGGCGACACGGCCTCGGCGCTGGCCCGGTACGCGGGCCAGCGGGGCGACCTGGTCGTGGTGCGCTCCTCGGCGCCCGGCGGGGGCGGGGAGCGCTACGTCTACGCGCTGACCGTCCTCAACGACGTGGACGACGCGACGCACGCCGTGGCCCTGGGCATGCTGGCCGCGGCGCCCCCGCTGGTCGCCCTGGCCGCCGCCATCGCCTGGGCGGTGACGGGTCTGGCGCTGCGCCCGGTGACCACGATCCGTACGGAGCTGGCCGCCGTGACCGCGAGCGAGCTGGACCGGCGGGTGCCGGAGCCCGCGGGCGGTGACGAGGTGGCGCTGCTGGCGCGCACGGTCAACGGGACGCTGGACCGGCTGGAGCAGGCCGTGGGGCGGCAGCGGCAGTTCGTCGCCGACGCCTCGCACGAGCTGCGCAACCCCGTGGCGGCGGTCCGCTCGCAGCTGGAGGTCGCGCTGGCGGCGCCCCGCGGCCCGGCGCCGGAGGCGGTGCGGGCCGCGCTGGAGGACACCGTGCGGTTGCAGCGGGTCGCCGCCGACCTGCTGCTCCTGGCCCGGCTGGACGCGCGGGTGCCGACCACGCCCGGGGAGCCGGTGGACCTGGCGCTGCTGGCCGCCGAGGAGGCCGCGCGGCGGCCCGGCGCCCGGGTGCCGGTGACGGTCGAGGCGGACGCGCCGGTGCCGCTGCGGGGCCGGGCGGGCCAGCTGGAGCGGCTGGCGGCCAACCTCGTCGACAACGCGGTGCGGCACGCCGCGTCCCGGGTGACCGTGCGCGCGTACGCCCGGGACGGGTCCGCCGTACTGGAGGTGGCCGACGACGGGCCGGGGATCCCGGCGGACGAGCGGGAGCGGGTCTTCGAGCGGTTCGTCCGGCTGGACGCCGCGCGGGACCGGGAGCGCGGCGGCAGCGGGCTGGGGCTCGCCATCGCCCGGGAGATCGCGCACGCGCACGGCGGGACGCTGACCGCGTCGGCGGCGCCCGGCGGGGGCGCGCTCCTGGTGGCGCGGCTGCCGGCCGGCCCGGCGGGCTGACGCGGCGTCCGGCCTCTCGCTTCCCCTGTCCGCCGCTTGCCTGCCCGCTTCCCCTGCCCGCCGCTTCGTCGTCCACCACGTCCGGAACACCCCATTCCTGAAGATCCCTTCAGGAAGTTCAGGTTTTCTTCAGCCGGGGTTGCCCAACATTGACCGGTGTGACCGTGGATTCCGTGCAACTCGAAGGCAGTGACCGGAGCGCGGCGAGCACGGGGCGCCCCCTGGCCTCCCGGCGGCGCGGCCGGGAGGCGCTGCTGCTCGGCATGGCCGTCCTGATCAGCTGTTTCGGCTACGCGTACACCGGGCTGTCCGTGGAAGGCCGCTTCCCGGCCGGTTTCGCCGGGTTCGCGGCGGCTATGACGTGCCTGGCGCTGGTCCCGCACCTCGCGGTCCGCCGCTACGCCCCCTACGCCGATCCGCTGATCCTCCCGCTGGCCGTCCTGCTGTCCGGGCTCGGCCTGGTGCTGCTGTTCCGGCTGGACTCCGCGTACGCCCAGCGCTTCAAGGGTGCCGAGACCACCGCGCCCAGCCAGCTGCTGTGGACGGTGATCGGGGTGGGCGTGTGCGTCGGCGTGCTCGTCGTGCTGCGCGACCACCGGCGGCTCCAGCGCTGCATCTACGTGCTGATGGCGGTGGCGCTGGTGCTGCTGATGGCGCCGGCCTTCTTCCCCGGCGACACCTACGGCGCCAAGCGGTGGATCTTCGTGGGACCGCTGTCCTTCCAGCCCGGCGAGTTCGTCAAGACCATGATCGCCGTGTTCTTCGCGGGCTACCTGGTCACCCACCGGGACGCGCTGGCCCTGACCGGGCGCAAGGTGTTCGGCGTCCGGCTGCCGCCGGGCCGGCAGCTGGGGCCCCTCCTCGGGGTGTGGGTGCTGAGCCTGCTGGTGCTGGTCCTGGAGCGGGACCTGGGCACCTCGCTGATCTTCTTCGGGCTGTTCGTGGTGATGCTTTACACGGCCACCGAGCGCACCAGCTGGGTGCTGGTCGGCGTGGTGATGGCCGCCGCCGGGGCGACCGTGGTGGGTTCCGTCGAGCCGCACGTCAAGGGCCGGATCGCCGCCTGGCTGCACCCGTTCGCGGTCTATCTGCCCAAGGACCGGCAGCCCCCGGGCACCGGCTCCGAGCAGCTCGCCAACGCCCTCTTCGGCTTCGGCAGCGGCGGCGTCACGGGCACCGGCCTGGGCCAGGGCCACCCCGAGCTGATCGGGTTCGCGGGCCGCAGCGACTTCATCCTCACCACCGTCGGGGAGGAGATGGGGCTGGCGGGCACGATGGTCGTACTGCTCCTCTACGGGCTGCTGGTGCAGCGCGGGATGAGCGCGGCGCTGCACTCGCGCGACCCCTTCGGGAAGCTGCTGGCCGTCGGGCTCTCGGCGGCGCTGGCGCTCCAGGTGTTCGTGGTGGGCGGCGGCGTCATGGGGCTCATCCCGCTGACCGGCAAGGCCCTGCCCTTCCTGGCCAAGGGCGGCTCGTCCCTGGTCGCCAACTGGCTGCTGGTGGCGGTGCTGGTCAGGATCAGCGACAGCGCGGGACGGGCCCGGGAGGCGGAGGCGGACGCGTAGTCCCCGATTCCGGAAAGTCCGTGGCCTCTCCACCCAAGTGCGCCTACGGTGAGTGCGCGGACGCTCACACCGGCGTCAAGGGGTGTGAGGGACGCGGAGGGAGCTACAACGCAGAAGGACGAAGAGGGACGTAGGAGAACGTAAAAGGAAGGGGCACGGATGACCACCACCCATGTCGAACCCGCCGCCTACCCGTTCAACGAGCCCACCGGGCTGGCCCTGTCCGAGCTGTACGAGCGGGCGCGCGACGCCGAAGGCCTGCTGCGCGTCCGGATGGCGTACGGCGAGCCCGCCTGGCTCGTCACGCGCTACGCCGACGCCCGCCTCGTCCTCGGCGACCGGCGTTTCAGCCGCGCCGCGGAGGCCGACCACGACGCCCCGCGCCAGTCCCCCGGCCGTCGTGAGGGCGGTCTGCTGAGCATGGACCCGCCCGACCACGCCCGGCTGCGGACGCTGGCGACCAAGGCGTTCACCGTGCACCGGGTCGAGCGGCTGCGGCCGGGCATCCGGTCGCTGGCCGAGGGGCTGCTGGACGAGCTGCTGGCGGCGGGGCCGCCGGCGGACCTGGTGGAGGACTTCGCGCTGCCGGTGCCGGTCGCCGTGATCTGCCGGCTGCTCGGCGTGCCGGCCGCGGACCAGCACCTCTTCCGGGAGTGGAGCGATGCCTCGCTGTCGACGAGCTCCATGACCACGGAGGAGTTCACGGCCAATCAGGACGAGCTGCGCGCCTATATGGCGACGCTCGTCGAGGAGCACCGGCGGCGCCCGGCGGAGGACCTGATGACCGCGCTGATCGAGGCGCGCGACGTCGACGACCGGCTCTCCGAGAAGGAGCTGGTCGATCTGTGCGTCGGCATCCTCGTCGCCGGGCACGAGACGACCGCGACCCAGATCCCCAACTTCCTCTGCACGCTGCTGGACCACCCGGACCAGCTCGACCGGCTGCGCGCCGACCCGGGTCTGATCGCCGGCGCGGTCGAGGAGCTGCTGCGCTTCGTGCCGTTCGGCGCGGGCGCGGCCTTCCCGCGCTACGCGACGGAGGACGTCGAGGTCGGCGGCACGCTGGTGCGGGCGGGCGAACCCGTCCTGGTGGCCGTCGGCGCCGCCAACCGCGACGCGCTGCGGTTCGACGCGCCGGACCGCCTGGACGTCACGCGGGAGGGCAATCAGCACCTGGGGTTCGGGCACGGCGTGCACCACTGCCTGGGCGCCCAGCTGGCCCGGGTGGAGCTCCAGGAGGCCCTGCGGGCGCTCGTGCGGAAGATGCCCGGGCTCCGGCCCTCCGGCGACATCGTCTGGAAGACGCAGATGCTGGTCCGCGGGCCGCGGTCGATGCCGGTGACCTGGTGACACCGGATCCGTACGGACGTTCAGCGAACAGGTGACCACAAGGGGTCCGGGGTACGTACCCGGTCGCTCGGGCCCACCCGTGGGCCCCCGGCCGCCGAAGGACGTCATCATGCCGGAACCCCGTCCCCCACGACGCCGGGGCGGCGCGCTGTGCGCGCTGGCCCTCGCGCTGTCCGCCCTCCTCACCGCCACCGTCGCCGCGCCGGCGGCGGGCGCCCCCGCGCACGGCCGGCCGGCCGTGCGCGGGCCGGGTGAGGACAGACCGGTCGTCACCACCGACCACGGGCCGGTGCGCGGCCGGTCCCACGGCGCGTACGACACCTTCGAGGGGATCCCCTTCGCCGCGCCGCCGACCGGCCAGCTGCGCTGGCGCGACCCGCGGCCGGCGCCGCCCTGGCGCGAGGTGCGCGACGCGGGCGCGCCCGGCCCGCAGTGTCTCCAGTTCCCGGCGCTCGGGTCCGGTCCGGCGACCGGCTCGGAGGACTGCCTCACCCTGAACGTGACCGCGCCGTCCGCGCCGTCCGGCCGGGCGAAGGGCCGGGGCCGGCCGGTCATGGTGTGGCTGCACGGCGGCGGCTTCATGTTCGGCGCGGGCTCCCCGTACCGGGCCGAGCGGCTCGCCGTCCAGGGCGACACCGTGGTCGTCACGCTCAACTACCGGCTCGGCGTCCTCGGCTTCTTCGGCCACCCGGAGCTGCGCGGCGCGACCAACTTCGGAATCGCCGACCAGCGGGCGGCGCTGCGCTGGGTGAAGGCCAACGCGGCCCGCTTCGGCGGCGACCCCGGCCGGGTGACGCTGTTCGGCGAGTCCGCGGGCGCGCTGAGCACCTGCGCGCACCTCACCTCGCCGGAGTCCGCCGGCCTCTTCCACCGGGCGGTGCTCCAGAGCGGGTCCTGCATGACCGGGTTCCCGCGCGGCGCCATCCTCCCCTCGATGCCCCGCTACGAGCCGTTCGTGCCCCGGAGCCGGACGGAGGCGTCGGGCACGGCGGCGGCCGCCACGCTCGGCTGCGGGCGGCCGGGCGGGACGCTCGGCTGTCTGCGCCGGCTGGGCACCGACAAGCTGGTGACGCCCGAGCTGATGCAGACGTTCTCCCTCGTCTCCTACGGTGGCGGCGGACTGCCCCTGCGCCCCGACCGGGCCCTGGAGAAGGGGCGTTTCCCCCGCGTCCCGGTGGTGCAGGGCACCACGAGGGACGAGATGCGGCTCTTCCTCGCCCTGACGCAGTCGACGAGCCCGATCCGTGACGCGCGCGAGTACCGGGCCCGGATCGCCTACTCCTTCGGCACGTCGGCCGCGGCCGTCGAGGCGCGGTACCCGCTCGCGTCGTACCCCTCGCCGGGGCTGGCCTGGGCCGCCCTGCTGTCCGACGCCTCGTTCACCTGCGGCGCGCTGCGGGCGGACCGCGCACTGGCCGCGCGCGTGCCCACGTACGCCTATCTGTTCGCCGACGCGGACGCGCCGCGGCTGCCGGACCTGCCGGCGGTGGAGGGCTATCCCTACGGGGCGGCGCACGGCTTCGAGCTGCCGTACCTGTTCCCGATGGACACGGTGCCGGGGTTCTCCCCGGAGCAGCGCGCGCTGGCGGACCGCATGACCGGCTACTGGACCCGGTTCGCGGCCACCGGTGACCCGAACTCCCCGGGCGCGCCCGGCTGGCCCCGGTTCGGCGGCGGGGCGAGCGTGCTGTCGCTGGCGCCGGGCGCGGGCGGCATCAAGCCGGTGGACGCGGGTGCCGCGCACCACTGCGCGCTGTGGGACCGGCTGGCCCGCTGAGCGCGGGCGGCCCCGCCCGGTCTGCGCGCCGGGCGGGGCCGTAGCACGATGAGGTCATGCTGCTGGCCGAGGTCGCCCGTGTGTCCGACGAGGTCGCCGCGACGCGTTCGCGGTCGGAGAAGACCGGCCTGCTGGCCGGTCTCTTCCGGGCGGCCGGTCCCGAGGAGGCGCCGCTCGCCCTCACCTATCTGGCCGGACGGCTGCCGCAGGGCCGGGTGGGCGTCGGCTGGAGCGTGCTGCGCGAGGCCCCGGAGCCCGCCGCCACGCCGACACTGACCGTCCGCGAGGTGGACCGGGCGCTGGACGCCATCGCCGCCGTGGCCGGCAAGGGCGCGCAGACGGAGCGCAAGCGGCGGGTGGCCGCGCTGCTGGGCGCGGCCACCGCGGCGGAGCAGCGGTTCCTGCGGGCGCTGCTCGGCGGGGAGCTGCGGCAGGGCGCGCTGGACGCCCTGGCCGTCGAGGGGCTCGCGCGGGCGTCGGGCGCGGATCCCGCCGCCGTGCGGCGGGCGGTGATGCTCAGCGGGTCGCCGGGGGCCGTGGCGCGGGAGCTGCTGGCGCGCGGCCCGGCGGCGCTGGCGGCCTTCCGGCTGGAGGTGGGGCGGCCGGTGCTGCCGATGCTGGCGCACACCGCCGCGGACGTCGAGGAGGCCCTCGACCGGCTCGGACCCTGCGCGGTGGAGGAGAAGCTCGACGGCATCCGGGTGCAGGTGCACCGGCACGGCGACGTGGTGCGGATCTGGACCCGCACCCTGGAGGAGATCACCGAGCGGCTGCCCGAGCTCGCCCGGGTGGCGCGGGAGCTGCCGGTGACGTCCGCGGTGCTGGACGGCGAGGTGATCGCGCTGGACGGGGCGGGCAGGCCCCGCCCGTTCCAGGAGACGGCGGGCCGGGTCGGTTCCCGGCGGGACGTGGCGGCGGCGGCCGTGACGGTGCCGCTGTCGCCGGTCTTCTTCGACCTGCTGGCGGTGGACGGCCGCGACCTCCTGGAGCTGCCGGTCACGGAGCGGCACGCGGAGCTGGCGCGCGCGGTGCCGGAACCGCTGCGCGTACGGCGGCTGGTGGTGGCCGACGCGGCGGACGCGGGCGCCCGCGCGGCGGCCCGGGGGTTCGCGGAGGAGGTGCTGCGGCGCGGCCACGAGGGCGTGGTGGTGAAGGCGCTGGACTCGCCGTACAGCGCGGGCCGGCGGGGCGCGTCCTGGCTGAAGGTGAAGCCGGTGCACACCCTGGACCTGGTGGTGCTGGCGGCGGAGTGGGGACACGGGCGGCGGACCGGGAAGCTGTCCAACCTGCACCTGGGGGCGCGGTGCGAGGACGGCTCGTTCGCGATGCTCGGCAAGACGTTCAAGGGGCTGACGGACGCGCTGCTGGAGTGGCAGACCGCGCGGCTGCGGGAGCTGGCGGTCGAGGACGACGGGTTCGTGGTGCGGGTGCGGCCGGAGCTGGTCGTGGAGATCGCCTACGACGGGGTGCAGCGGTCCTCCCGGTACCCGGCGGGGGTCACGCTGCGGTTCGCGCGCGTGCTGCGGTACCGGGAGGACAAGGCGGCGGCGGAGGCGGACACGGTGGCCGCGGTGGAGGCCGCACTGGCCGCGCGGTCCGCACCGCCGCCGGACGGGCCGGGCTGAGCCCGCCCGGCCGGCGGAGGGCGTCAGCCGTCGGTGTTCACGGTGTCGGGGCAGAGGCGGCGCGGTGCCTCGTCCCCGCGGAGCGTGGCGTCGACGCAGCCGGCCGGCAGCCCGTCGTGGGTGGTGGTGCCGAAGTTCGCGGTCACCGTCAGGGTGCCGTCGCCGAACACGGTCCGCTGGACGGTGCGGTCGGCGTTCAGGGTGCGGAAGCCGGTCATCGGCTCGGTGCCCGCGGCCTCGTGCAGGGGCTTGAAGTACTTCTGGAGCGCGGCGAGCTCGCCGCCCCGCCGGTCGAGGGAGTCGCCGTCGAGGACGAAGTTGAGCGGGGTGTTGTAGAGCATCGCCAGCAGGGCGCGGGTGGTCTTCTGGCGGGGCAGCTTGTCGTAGGACAGTTCCCAGCGCTCGGTGTTGACGACGGAGTCGTGCAGCGCGGTCTCGTAGAGCGGGACGCGGTACGCGGGGTCGTACATCGCCTTGGCCACGGCCTCGGGGAGCTCGGCGGGCTTGAAGAAGACGCCGGGGGCCTTGGCGGGGGCGTAGCCGCCCCACTTGTCCTTGTCCTTCTGGGCCTTCCACAGGCCGTCGGCGACCGGGGTACCGGAGCCGTGGTCGAAGGCGAGCACCTGGTTGGACCAGGCGCCCGCGGACTCGGAGCCGACCACGAGGTGCCGGGCGTTCAGGCGCTGCATGCGGGCGAGCCGGTTGGCGCGGTCGCGGGCCTTGTCCATGGGGTGGGCGGTGCTGTGGTCGCGGAAGAGCTCGCCGGCGGCGTCGACGTCGAGGAAGTAGCTGTCGGCGCCGTTGGCGGTCATCTTCCGGGTGCGGTCGGCGAGGTAGTGGCGGGTCGGTTCGGCCTTCTCGAACGCCTCGGAGCTGAGGTAGCAGCCGCGGTCGTGGAAGCCGGGTTCGGGCTTGCCGTCGGCGCCCTGGACGCAGAAGTCGGGGTAGACGGTGCCGGGCCAGACGGAGGTGGGGGCGTCGGAGGTCTTCGGGTCCTGCCCGTTGGCGAAGGAGTCGTACGGGCCGACGAGGTAGCCGGCCTTCTTGGCGGCGGTGACGGCGGCGGCGTCCATGGGCTTGTCGTCGGCGTCGTAGCCGAGCCACATGCGGTCCACGCCGAGCGCGCGCAGCTTGCGGACGCCGTCGGCGGTGCGGGCGTCGCCCCACAGGTAGGCGTGGAAGGCGCCGAGCAGCTTCTTGGTGGCCGGGGTGGCCTCGGCCTTGCGGCGGAGGCTGCCGAGCTCTCCGTTCTCCTTGAGCCAGGCGCGGTAGTCGACGGCGGGGGCGACGGGTGAGCCGTCGGTGAGGCCGAGGGCGACGGTGTACTCCGTGGTGCCCTCGGCGCGGGAGAAGTGGTGGGTGGCGGTGGTGCGCAGCCGTCCGCCGTCGGAGGTCAGCCGCAGCGAGGTGCCGATGTCGGTGGGCACGAGGTAGCTCGCGCCGGTGCCGCCGCCGAGGGTGTATCCCCACAGCGGCATGGACAGGGCGGACTCCATGGGCAGGTCGGCGTCGGTGAGCTGGGCGTCGGCGGAGTTCCAGAAGGGGTCGGCGACGGGCAGGGAGAGCCCTTCGCCGCGCGGGAGCTGCACGGCGGACGCGGCGCGGTCGGTGCCGGTGACGGGCCAGGCCAGGGTGCGGTCGGCGGCGCCGGTCGCCTTGACGGAGACCAGCAGGCGGCCGTGGTCGGCGCGGGCGGTGACGGTCAGCCCCCCGGCCGGGTACGACCAGCGGGCACCGTCCCGGGTGGTGGTCACCGGCCCGGGGGTGCCGGGCGCCCCGGCGGCGGGGGCGGACAGCTCCACCACGGTCCCGGAACCGGTGCGGGCGGTCACGCGCAGGGTCGCGGTGTCGACGGTGGCGGTGCCGCCGCGGACCGGGATGTCCACCAGGTGGCCGTGCACGCGGGCGGTCTGCGCGGGGCGGGGCGCGGCGTGGGCGGACGTGGTGAGGGTGACGCACGGGATGGTGACCGCGAGCGCCACGGCGGCGGCCCGGACGGTGCGGCGGGAAGTGAAGGAGTCCATGGGGAGTTGATAGCGGGCTGTTCTAAGAAGAACTTAATAGCCGGCGGGTACGGGCCTCACGGGCCGGCGCGTACAAGGCACTTGGGCGCCCGGCCGGCTCACGTCACGACGGGCGGCCGACCCCGGCGAGGACCCGGTCGGCGCGGACCCGCCAGGTGTGATGCTCCATCACATGACGGTGCGCCGCCGCCCCGAGGGCGGCGCGGGCCGCCGGGTCCGCCGCCAGCCGCCCGACGGCGTCGGCCCAGGCGGCGACGTCGTCGGGCGGCCGGAGCAGGCAGTCGACGCCGTCGGCCAGCACCTCCCGGAGCGCGGGCAGGTCGGAGGCGACGATGGCCTTGCCGTGCGCCATGTACGCGAAGAGGGTCACGGGCGAGGCGGCCCCGGTCGCGTCTCCGGCCGGTGGCTGGTACGGCGCGAGGGCGATGTCGAAGGCCCGGTGGTAGGGGTCCGGCCGGGAGGGCGGCCGGTGGTCGTGGAAGTGGACGTTGGCGCCGTGCGCCCGGTGTTCCCGGGGCGCGCGGTCCTGTCCGGTGCCGCCGACGAGGTGGAAGTCGAGGCGGGGAGGCGGGCGGCGAGCCCGAGGACGACGTCGGTGCCCCGGCCCGGGAGGCGGCCGACGCAGCCGGCCTTGAGGGCGCCGGGCCGGCCCGGCAGCGCGGCCACCGGGCCGGCGGGCGGCGGGTCGGCGCAGTCGGGGACGGTGACCAGCTCCGCCGCCGAGCGGGCGAGTTCCGGGAAGGCCCGGCGGTAGTCGTCGGCGAGGGCTTCGGTGGCGAGGACGACGCGGGTGAGGCCCGGGGCGCGGAACAGCAGCCGCTCGGCGGCCCGTACGGCGCGGCTCCGCCGCAGCGCGTGGGTCTCGTAGACCACGGGCGCCGTACCGGAGGCGGCGAGCAGGGCGTACGGGTCACGCCCGTAGAGCAGGTCGGGTGCGCCCCCGCGCGGGAGCTCCTCCCGTATGCGCCAGGCGCGCAGCAGGGGCCCGAGCGCCCCGGCCGAGGGCATCGGGACGGCGCGGACGGCGAAGCGGTTGCGGGTGCCGTGGTAGGCGTGGACGTCGGCGCGCGCCGCGCCCCGGAGGGCGTAGAGGGTGACCTCGTGCCCGGCGTCGGCGAAGGCGTCGCACATGCGCATGACGTGTACCTCGTCGGCGCGGACCGACGGGACGCCGCCGTGGTGCAGGTAGGCGATCCGCATGGGGGGACCTCCCTGTCGGGGTGCCGGTGGCGGACGTTCCATTCGCCCAGGGGAGCGCCCCCGGGCGAAAGACGGCGAACGAGCCACCGGCGCCGCCCTTCCCGTCCCGGGTTCCGGCCGCGGGAAGGGCGGGCCGCGAGGGGTCACTCGCCCCGGAAGAGCTCCAGGAGGTCCTGGCGGCCGAAGACCCCGGCGGCCTCGACCGCCGAGGGGCTGCCGGCCGCCGGGTCGGCGCCGTGCGCGAGCAGGGTGCGGACGATCTCGTCCTCGCCCTTGAAGACGGCGCCGGCCAGCGGCGTCTGGCCCCGGTCGTTGGGGCGGTTGGCGTCGGCACCGCGCTGGAGCAGGGACAGGACGGCGTCGAGGTGGCCGTGGTAGGCGGCCAGCATGATGAGCGAATCGCCCCTGTCGTTGGTGAGGTTCACCGGGACGCCCGCGTCCACGTAGGCGGCGAGGGTGTCGGTGTCGCCGTGTCGCGCCAGGTCGAAGACCTTGGCCGCGAGCTGGAGCACCTCGGGGTCGTGTGCGGGCTCGGTCTCGGGGGTCTGCTCGGTCATGGTCTGCGGTCCTCCGGGTTCAGCGCCTGGCTGCGGTCGTCACGTGAGTGCTGCCCTACCCTACGTACGCCCGGCCACACGGGGATCATGGGCACCACGGGTGCGCGTCGCCCGCCCGGCCGGGGCACGGGCCCGGGGCCGCGGGGGCCGGACGCGGCCGTCCGGGTGAATCCCGGGCCCGCCCGCCGGGGCGTGTCGGGGCCGGGGGCGCGGCCGGCGGTGATCACCACGGAGCGCGTTTCGCGCCGTGTTCCCGGGCTTCGCCCGCCCCTCCCCCCGGCGCCCACGCCGTCGGCGATCAAGCAAGGCGGGACAGGGATCAACCTAAGTCCGCTTTTGCCGAATTAGTACTTTCTGTGAGGCTTGAGGAACTCGCGGTGACCGTCCCGACCACCCCGACCCCCAGGAGAACGTCATGATCCTGTCCATCTCCGGCGTCATGCTGTTCGGTGTCGTCGCCTTCCTGTTCTTCCGCAAGGACGGTCTGAAGGCCTCCCACGGCATCGTGTGCGCCCTCTTCGGCTTCTACCTCTCGACCACGGCCATCGCCCCCAGCATCAAGGCGGGCAGCGCGAGCCTCGCGGGCCTCCTGGGCGGCCTCAAGTTCTGACCGCCGCCCCGGACACCGCCACCGCCCTCCGCACCGACACCAGGAGACCGACGTGGGCCGGCGAGCTCTCCCCAGCGGCCTGACCGGCGGCACCTCCCTCGCGCGCGGGCGGGAGTTCGCCCGCACGGCGGCCGACAGCACGGCGGACATGCTCCACCCGCTGCTCACCATCGGCCGCGGGCTGCACGCCCTCGGCACCGGCGGGCTGCGGCGCTGGGCCCGGACGCCCAGGGACCGGCGCGGTCCCACACTGCTGCTGGTGGCCTCGTGCGTGGTCATCGTGGCCCTGGTGCCCTACGGGCCGACGCTGTCCGCGGTCGTCCTGATGGCGGCGGCCGCCTGGGCCGGCCGCGAGCGCGGACCCGCGGCCACGGCGGACGCCGTCGACGAGGAGAGCTGCCACGCGCGCCTCCAGACGGTCTACGAATCCCTGGTGCCGTACCTCACCGCGGCGGAGGATCCGGATCCGCTCTACGCCCACGGGGGCGGCTGGCAGCGGGCGTTCACGGAGTACGAGTTCGACCACCTCGGCCGGCTGGTCTCCCTCCAGCTGCGCTACCCCGCCTACTTCACCGACGGCGAGCCCGAATCCCGGGCCAAGGTGGAGCAGTTGCTCCGGCTCAAGGCGGGGCGCGGGCGGGAGTACCGCTTCGACTGGGAGGAAGAGGACAACCACCTCACGCTGAGCGCGCTGTCCCCGCTGCCGACCGACATCCGCGCGCAGCGGTTCGTGACCGTGCCCGGCGAGGCCGTGCTCGGCTTCACCGACCCGAACTCCGTCCAGCGCACCCTGCCGGTGACCGACGACACCGGGACCCGGGACGTCCCGCCCGTCGTCTGGCGCACCGGGCAGCGCTCCACGGAGCCGCACCTGCTGGCCCTCGGCCGGCCCGCCGCCGGCACCACGACCCTGCTGCGCTCGGTGGCCCTCCAGGCCCTGCACCACGGGGACGTGCTGATCGTCGACGGCAGCGGCACGGGCGAGTTCTCCTGCCTGCTCGGCCGGGAGGGCGTGCTGGCCGTGGAGACCGCGCCGGCCGGCGCCCTGGCCGCCCTGGAGTGGGCCTGCCACGAGACCGAGCGGCGGATCCTCACCGCCCACCACGCCCGGCAGCAGGGCCGCCCGGTCCCGGAGGACGTCCGGCGACCGCTGTGGATCCTCGTCGACCGGCCCACCTCGCTCAGCCACCTGGCCGCCGGCGAGGGCCGGCCCGACCCCCAGGAACTGCTCCAGGTGCCGCTGCGCCACGGGAGGGTCGCGAACGTCACGGTCGCCGTCGCCGAACACCTCGACAACGCCGCCCTGATCATCGAGCCGGTCCTCGCCCACACCCGGGCCCGGGTGGTGCTGGGCGCGGTCACGCCCGGGCAGGTGCGCACCGCGCTCGGCGCGCCGCCGCCCACCACGCCGCCCCCGGACGTGCCGCCGGGCCGCGGCTACGCCCGGCTGGGCTCGGGCCCCGTCCTGCGCGTCCAGGTGCCGGCGACCCCGGACCCGTACGCCCAGGACACGGCCGAGCACGAGCGCCGGGCGGTCCTGGACCTGCTGCCGGAGCCGTGCGTCCCGGTGCCGTACGCCACGGAGCCGCAGGCACCGCCCACCGAAGCCGGGTACCCGGAAGACGCGCACGCGACGGACGGACACCTCATGGACGGACATCCGGACGGGGAGCGTCCAGGCGGTACGGGCGGTCCCGTGCGGCTTCAGGCCACGTAGGTGCGCGGCGCCTCGACGGCGGCGGTCGCACCGCTCGCCACCAGGTGGGCGGCCTCGGCCAGCCGGCTCGCGGCCTGTTCCGCCACCGCCCCGGAGACCGTGAACGGCAGCCGGACGTAGCCCTCGAAGGCCCCGTCCACCCCGAACCTCGGCCCGGACGGCACCCGCACGCCGAGCCGCTCCCCCGCCTCGGCGATCCGCGACCCCGACAGGCCGCCGGTGCGCACCCACAGGGTCAGGCCGCCGTGCGGCACGGTGAACTCCCAGTCGGGCAGGTGGCGCCGGACCGCGCCGACGACCGCGGCCCGGTTCTCCCGCGACGTGGCACGCCTTATGTCGACGGCCGCGTCCCAGCCGTCGGTGGTCAGCAGCCAGGTCACGGCGAGCTGCTCCACGACGGGCGTGCCCAGGTCGGCGTAGGCGCGGGCGGCGACGAGGCTGCGGATGATGTCGGGCGCGGCCCGCACCCAGCCGATCCGCAGCCCCGCCCAGAACGACTTGCTGGCCGAGCCGACCGTGACGACGGCGTTGCCCGCCGGGTCGAAGGCGCAGACCGGGCGGGGCATGTCGATGTCGTCGTCGAGCAGGAGGTCGGTCATCGTCTCGTCGGCGATGAGCACGGTGCCCGCCGCGCGGGCCGCCTCGACCAGGTCCCGGCGCTGTTCCTCGGTGGCCAGCGCGCCGGTCGGGTTGTGGAAGTCGGCGATCACATAGGCCATGCGGGGCGCGGCGTCGCGCAGCACCTGGCGCCAGGCGGGCAGGTCCCAGCCGGTGAGCCGGTCGCCCATCGCGACGGGCACCAGCCGGGTGCCCGCCTCGCGCATGAGCTGGAGGACGTTGGCGTACGAGGGGGACTCGACGGCGACCCGCTCGCCGCGCCCGGCCATCAGCCGGCAGACGGCGGCGACGCCGCCCATGGCGCCGGTGGTGACCATGATCTGCTCGGGCATCGTCGGGATGCCCCGGGCGGTGTAGCGGTCGGCGAGGGCCTGGCGCAGGGCGGGCAGGCCGGCCGGGTAGTCGCCGTGGGTGTGGGCGTAGGGCGGCAGCTCTTCGAGGGCGCCCTGGAAGGCGCGGGTCAGCCAGGGCTCGGGGGCGGGCAGGGCCGCGCACCCGAGGTCGATGACGGAGCCGACGGCCTCCGGGGGCAGCGGGTCGAGGCCGCGGGTGGGCAGCGGGTTCCCGGCGGGCACCGAGGTCCAGCTGCCGGAGCCGCGCCGGGACTCCAGGAAGCCCTCGCCGCGCAGCGCCTCGTAGGCCGCGGCGACGGTGGTGCGGCTGACGGCCAGGGCGGCGGCGAGCTCGCGCTCGGCGGGCAGCCGCGCCGCGACGGGGACGCGGCCCTCCAGGACGAGCACCCGGATGCCGTCCGCGAGGGAGCGGTAGGCGGGTGACCTGCGGCCGCCGAACGGGGTGACGACGCCGTGCCCGCCGCCCTGGGAACCGAGGAGGCGTGCGAGCTTCTGCGCCCCCACCGAAGAAGTCCACTGAGTCATGCTTCCGGTCCACCTTCCCGGGATTGGCCATGGATCATTACCCGATCCAGTCCACAGACTGTCATGGAGCAGGCCACTTGCACCACTGGCCTGCTCCATGACGTTCGCCCGTGCCACTCGTCATGGAGCAGGCCGGTCGCACGTCCGTGCCGTTCGCGGCCCCCTGGGGGCGGCGGGCGGCACTCCTTTGCCCCATCCGTCACGACCGGACCGCCCGCGCGGCCGGCACGCACGACCAGCAAGGAGATTCCGTTGACCACATCAGGGGGACCGGGCCTGGCCCGGCGGCTGCTTCAGCTCTACGTCGGACTGGGGCTGTACGGGGTGAGCGCGGCGCTCCAGCTGCGGGCGGGGCTCGGGCTGGCGCCGTGGGACGTCCTGAACCAGGGTGTGGCGCGCCACACCGGGCTGTCGATCGGCACCGCCTCCATCGTCATCGGCGCGGCGGTGCTGCTGCTGTGGATCCCGCTGCGGCAGCGGCCGGGGCTGGGCACGGTCTCCAACGTGCTGGTGATCGGCCTGGCCATGGACGCGACCCTGGCCCTGGTGCCCGCGCCGGGCTCGCTGTGGGCGCGGATCCCCCTGCTGGCCTTCGCGGTCGCGCTGTGCGCGGTGGCGACGGGGCTCTACATCTCGGCGCGGTTCGGCCCGGGGCCGCGCGACGGCCTGATGACCGGCCTGCACCGGCGGACGGGGCGCTCGGTGCGGCTGGTCCGGACGTGCATCGAGGTGGCGGTGCTGGCGACCGGGTTCGCCCTCGGCGGCACGGTGGGCGCCGGCACGGTGCTGTACGCGCTGGCCATCGGCCCGCTGTCGCAGTTCTTCCTGCGCGCCTTCGCGCCGCCGGAGCCCTCGGCCGCGCCCGCCGCGGCGCCCTCGGCGACCCCCGCGGCGGCTCCCTCGGGGACCGCCGGCGGCACGCCCCCGGCGGTCACGGCGCGCGAAGTACCGGACCTGGTTTAGGCACCCGGGTGGCGGGCCGGTAGTGTACGCCTTCGACCCACCGGATGGACCGTTACTGCGCGCTAAACGGACAGAAACGCAGGGTGACATCCGTTGCCAGATGTGACAAAACGGGCGCTGGTGGGTACAACAAGGGGCGGCACGACGGGCGACGCATGTCCCTGAAACGGGAATCTTCACCGCCGACCGGACGTTGACCGGATGACGACGACAGCGACACCTGTCCTGTGGGCGACCAAGCCCGGGAGGCACGATTCATGAGTGAGCGAGCTCTCCGCGGCACGCGACTTGTGGTTACCAGCTACGAGACCGACCGCGGCATCGATCTGGCCCCGCGCCAGGCGGTGGAGTACGCATGCCCGAACGGGCATCGATTTGAGATGCCGTTCTCGGTAGAGGCGGAGATTCCGCCGGAGTGGGAGTGCAAGGCGTGCGGCGCCGTCGCACTCCTGGTGGACGGCGATGGTCCTGAGGAGAAGAAGGGCAAGCCCGCGCGTACGCACTGGGACATGCTCATGGAGCGGCGTACCCGCGAGGAGCTGGAGGAGGTGCTGGCCGAGCGGCTGGCCGTCCTGCGCTCCGGTGCCATGAACATCGCTGTGCATCCGCGGGACAACCGCAAGTCCGCCTGAGAGCGGCACTGAGAAGCACGATCAAGGGCCCGGGGCCGCTGCGCTGAGCAGTGGCCCCGGGCCCTTTGTGCTTGCTTCGGGATCTCGTGCGGCCACGGGTGCGCCCGCTCGGCCGGATCCGGACGGAAGGCTTCGCGGCGGGAAGGAGCCCCACCGGCGCCGCATGCCCTGTATGCCCCTTCCGCGCCCCGCGGGCCCCCGCCGGGCCCCGAACCTCCCCGACCCGCCCGGACGGCCTCAGCGGGGCAGCTGGGGCCCGTCCTGACGCGGCGCCGGCGGCTGGTCGTCCCGGATGACCTCGCCCGGGACGACCTTGCCGTCCGGCCGGCTCATCCGCGCCTGCTGGAAGGCGTCCCCGAGGGTGCCGGGAGCGGCCGGACGGCCCAGGCGCCGCTCCAGGCCCTTGCGCAGCAGCGCGCGGGTCGGCGGGAAGAGGCAGAGCAGACCGGCGGCGTCGGAGAGCAGGCCCGGCAGGATGATCAGCAGACCGCCGAGCATCGTCAGGCCGTTGCCCCCGCTCCCCGGCGCGGACTCGGTCACGGCGCCGCCGGGCTGGAGCGAGACGGTCAGCCGCTTCCAGGCGCGCCGGCCGGCCCGCTTGATCACATAGGACCCGGCGACCACGCCGCCGACCAGCAGGGCGAGGACGGTCAGTCCGCCCGCCGCGTCGGCGACCAGGGTCAGCAGCCAGATCTCCAGCACGGCCCAGACCGCCACGCCCAGCGGGACGAGCTTGCGGGCCCGTCCGCCGCGCCGGGGCGGCCGGCCGTCCGTGGGCTGGGGCGAGGGCTGCTGGGGTACTCCGAACGTCATGCCTCAAGTGTGCCTGGACCACGGCGCGACCCGGGTCCGGCACTTATGGGCCGCTTACGGCCCCTGGTGGCTACTTGTTGCCGAGGACCTTGCCGACCCGCGAGCCGACGCCCCAGGACGTGACCCGCCACAGCGCCTCCGCGACGATGTCCCGGCTCATCTTGCTGTCGCCCAGCTCCCGCTCGACGAAGGTGATGGGCACCTCCACCACGTGGAAGCCGGCCTTGACCGCGCGCCAGGCGAGGTCGACCTGGAAGCAGTAGCCCTGCGAGGCGACCTCCTCCATGCCCAGGCCCTCCAGGGTCTCCCGGCGGAACGCCCGGAAACCGCCGGTGACATCACGGATCGGCACGTCCAGGAGCAGCCGGGAGTAGGTCGAGCCGCCCCGGGAGAGGATCTCGCGGGACTTCGGCCAGTTCACCACCCGGCCGCCGGGCACCCAGCGGGAGCCCAGCACCAGGTCCGCGCCCTTGAGGGCGGTGAGCAGCCGCGGCAGCTCCTCGGGCTGGTGGGAACCGTCGGCGTCCATCTCCACGAGGACGCCGTAGTCGTTGTCGAGGCCCCAGCGGAAGCCCGCCAGATAGGCGGCGCCGAGCCCCTCCTTGCCCTTACGGTGCAGCACCTTCACGTGGTCGTCGTCGCCCGCCAGCTCGTCGGCCAGCTTGCCGGTACCGTCGGGGCTGTTGTCGTCCGCGACGAGGACGTGCGCCTCCGGTACCGCCGACCGCACCCGGGCGACGATGGACTTGATGTTCTCCGCCTCGTTGTAGGTCGGAATGATCACCAAGGTCCTGCCGAGCGGACCGTATCTCCGCTGACCACCGTCGTTCACTGCTGCCCCTTCTTCTTCGGCTCGTCCCTACGTGCCCGACGGCCGGTCAGAGACGCGGCCGCGCAGGACAGAAGGCCCACCATAGCGAGCGCCCATTCGGGTCCCGCACCCACGCGGTCGGCGACGGTGGTCCCGTCCCGCAGCGGGACGCGCGCCTCGATGACGTCCCGGGTGAATTCCTCGCTCCGCCGGAGCACCTCGCCGTCGGGCGCGACCACCGCGCTGATGCCGCTGGTGGCCACCGTGACGACCGACCGGCCGTGCTCGACGGCCCGCAGCCGGGACATCGCGAGCTGCTGCTCGGGCTGGCCGGTGCGGCCGTACGTGGCGTTGTTCGTCTGGACGACCAGGGCGCGCGCGCCGGCCTTCACGGTGTCGCGGACGATCTCGTCGTAGGCCACCTCGAAGCAGATCACGTCGCCGAGCCGGGCCGGGCCGACCTGGAGCACCCCGGTGTGGTCGCCGGGGTAGAAGTCGCGCTGGACGCGCTGGAGGCGGGTGACGACCTTGCTGAGCTGGTCCCGGAAGGGCACGTACTCGCCGAAGGGCACCGGGTGCTGCTTGGTGTACGAGGCGCCGGGTCCCGTCCGCGGGTCCCAGACGATGCCGTTGTTGTCGACGTAGCCGCTCTTGCCGGGGTGGTCGACGAGGGCGCCGACCAGGACCGGCACGCCGACCGCCTTGACGGCCTCCTCGATGCGGGCGTACGCCTGCCCGTACCGGAAGGGGTCCAGGTCGGAGGAGTTCTCCGGCCAGATCACCAGGTCGGGCTTGCGGGCGCGGCCCTCCTTGATGTCCTTGGCCAGCGCGAGGGTGGCGTCGACGTGGTTGTCGAGGATCATCATCGGGCGGCCCAGGAAGTCCATCCCCGGGTTCTGGACGTTGCCCTGGACCAGCGCGACGTCGACCGTGTCGTCCGCCGCGGTGGGGACGGGCACGGCGTAGCCGGCGAGCACCACGGCGGCGGCCAGCGCGAGGGCCTCCACGCCGGGCAGCGCCGCCCGGACGACGCCGGGGCCGCGGCCGGCGGCGCCGGAGGACCCGGGTTCGCCGGAGGCATCGGGGACGTCGGGGGCGTCGGGGGCGTCGGGGGTCCCGGAGGCCCCGGCGGCGCGCGCCTTCGTCAGCGCGGCCACCGCGAAGGCCAGCAGCCCGCCCGCGAGGGCGACGGCGAAGGTGACCAGCGGGGCGCCGCCGAGGGCGGCGAGCGGGGTGAAGGGCGAGGCGGTGTTGGCGAAGGCCAGCCGGCCCCAGGGGAAGCCGCCGAACGGCAGCCGGTCCCGGGCCAGCTCCTCGGCCACCCACAGGCACGCGCCCCACAGCGGCCACGCGGGCAGCCGGGAGACGAGTGCCAGGCCCGCGCCGAGCACGGCGAGGAACAGCGCCTCGATCGCGGAGAGACCGACCACGGCGTCGTAGCCGACCACCCGCAGCCAGCGCAGCAGGACGAAGAAGAACGGCAGCCCGAGCGCGAAGCCCGTCCAGGCCCCCTGCCGGAGGGTGCGCCCGCGCGTGAGCAGGGCCAGGGCCGCGACGGCGGCGAACGACAGCGGCCACAGGTCGTACGGCGGGAAGGACAGCGCGAGCGCGAGGCCCGCGAGCACCGCGAGCCCGGTGCGGGGCGCCTCCCGGCGTACGAGCCGGCCGAGCCGGGCGGTACGGGAGGGGCGCGGTGGCCGCGGGGCGTCGGGCGCGGCCTCGCCGACGGGCGCGGACGTGTCGTCGGCGGTGGTTTCGGGACCCGGGGGCACGGTCGCGCCTTCCTGAAGCTGAGCGGTGATGAGCCGACCGTACAACGCTCCGGGGACCCCCCGGAGGCTGGGCTCGGGTAACGGCGCCCCCGCGCGCGAGGCGGCGAATGGGGGCCCGGCGTCCTTCGGGCCGACCTGGGACCCGCTGGCTGCGGGTCGACCTAGAGCCGTTGTCTACTGAACGTCCGGGCCCCACCCGGGTCGCACCTGCCGGCCTGGCGGAACCTTCCCTCGCCCCCGTGCGCTGGACCTGGCTGCCAGTGGCTGCGCGCCTCTCCGGCGCACCGCCCCATGGCCCAGCGGCGTTCGACGACTGTGTGGAGGTTCCCCGGCCGGACGTCCTGTGGTGGACGACGCCGAACCTACCCGCCGTCGACCGCACCCTGTCAACACTGCCACGACCTGGGCATATGCCCTAAATCAGCAGGTCAGTACGGCGAGTGATCACGCGCGGCGACAGGCCGACGGCACGTCGTTCGGCGGTACGCGGCACACGCCGTCTCACTCGTTCGGACGCCCGTGCGCCGAGTACACCGTGCGGCCGCCCACGACGGTGCTCAGGCACACCGGGAGCGGGGTGCCGGGCGTGAGGTCGGGCAGGCCGGGCGTGCCGGAGCGCGGGTCCGTGGACCAGCTGGCGACACGGTGGTCCGGCACCTGCACGACGAGGTCGCCGGACTCCCAGACCGCGTAGTCGGCGGGGGCGCCGGGCACCAGGACGCCCGCGTCGTCCCTGCCGACGGCCCGCCAGCCGCCGCGGGTGTGGGCGGTGAAGGCGGCCCGCACCGAGATCCGGTGCTCGGGGGTGCGGTGGAAGGCGGCGGCGCGGACGGTGCCCCACGGGTCGAGCGGGGTGACCGGGCTGTCCGAGCCGAGGGCGAGCGGCACGCCGGCCCGCAGCAGGGCCGCGTACGGATTGAGGGTGCGGGCCCGGTCGACGCCCAGGCGCTGGGCGTAGAGGGCGTCGTCGCCGCCCCAGGCGGCGTCGAAGGCGGGCTGGACGGAGGCGGTGAGGGCGAGCTCGGCGAAGGCGGCGATGTGCTCGGGGGTGAGCATCTCGGCGTGCTCGACGCGGTGCCGGGCGGCGCGGACGCGGGCGAGCCCGAGCCGGTCCGCGGCGGCCCGTACGCCCTCGACGACGGCGGTGAGCGCGGCGTCCCCGATGGCGTGGAAGCCGGCCTGGAGGCCCGCCTCGGTGCAGGCGGTGACATGTGCGGCGACGGCCGCGGCGTCGAGGTGGGCGGTGCCGGTGTGGCCGGCGTGCGGGCCGTCGGCGTAGGGCTCGTGGAGGCAGGCCGTGTGCGAGCCGAGGGAGCCGTCGACGAAGAGGTCGCCGGCCGCGCCGATCGCGCCGAGCCCGCGGATCCGCTCCGCGTCGTTCGCGGACGCGACGGCCTCGGCCCAGTAGCCGACGACGCGGGGGCCGGGCCGGCCGGCCGCCAGGGCCAGCAGCGCGGTGAAGTCGTCGGTGCCGGAGATCTGCGGGCCGGCGCACTCGTGGAGGGAGCCGATGCCGAGCGAGGCGGCGCGGTCGAGGGCCGCGGTCTGCGCCTCGGCGCGCTGGCCGGGGGTGAGCCCGGCGTACGCGGCGGCGCGCACGGCGTGGTGGGCGTCGCCGGTCAGCGGGGCGTCCAGGACGTGCCCGGGCAGCCCGGAGACCGCGGGGACCAGGTCGATCAGGGCGGTGGTGACGACGGCGGAGTGGACGTCGGCGCGCGTGAGGTAGAGCGGGCGGCCGCCGGTGGCCTCGTCGAGCTCGCGGCGGGACGGGGGCCGGCGCTCGGGCCAGGCGCTGGCGTCCCAGCCGTGGCCGAGCAGCACCCGGTCGGCGGGCCGGGCGGCCGCGTGGGCCCGCACCCGCGCCAGGGCGTCGGCGAGGGTCGGGACGCCGGTGAGGTCCAGGCCGGTGAGGGCGAGGCCGGTGGCGGTGGTGTGCACATGTGCGTCGGTGAACGCCGGGGTGACGAGCGCGCCGTCGAGGTCGACGACCTCGTCCACGCCGTCGGCGAAGGAGTCCGCCGCCCCCTCGGAGCCGACCCAGGCCACGCCGCCGCGCTCGACGACCATCGCGGTGGCGAAGGGGTCGGCGGGGCTGTGGACGGTGCCGTTGCGCAGCAGGACGGTTCGGGCTTCGTCGCGGGGCATGTCAGGGCGCTCACTCATAGGTTCAGTCTGACCCCCGGGCGGCCGTTGCCCGTCACCGGGGCGGGCGGGAACCGGGCCCGGCCCGGGATCCCGTGGCGGCCGGGCCGCGTCACCCCACCCGCGGCGGGCGCGCCTCGTACGGCGTGGACAGGACGATCGTCGTGCGCGTCGACACCCCGGCCAGCGACCGGATGTGCGCCAGCAGGTGCTCCAGCTCCAGCGGCGTGGCCACCCGGACCTTGAGGATGTAGTTCTCGTCGCCCGCGACGCTGTGGCAGGCCTCGATCTCGGGGATCTCGGCGAGCCGGTCCGCGATGTCGTCGGGGGCGCTGGGGTCGAAGGGCTTCACCGAGATGAACGCGGTCAGGGGCAGCCCGACGGCCTCGGGGTCGACCACGGCCGCGTAGCCGCGGATGACACCGCGCTGTTCGAGCCGGCGCACGCGCTGGTGCACCGCCGAGGTGGACAGGCCCGTGGCCTTCCCCAGGTCGGTGTAACTCATCCGCCCGTCCTTGACGAGCAGTTCCACGATTTCTCTGTCCAGCTCCTCCACGCGGATCAACCTACTGGGTCGGGGGCCGCCCGGCACAGTCGACGGCCCGGACGCCCGCGCGGACCATGTGATGAACAACACGCCTATGCACCCGTGTCCTACCGGGTCGGGCGATTACCCGACACGCGACGAGGGAAGTGCTTGCTGTGGCCGAGGCCGAGGTGCCTGGCCGGCCCATCCGAGGGGGAGAAAGAATATGCCCAGCCTGGAACGCCTCAATGAGGGCGACGGCAGCCTGTACGAGCCTTATGACATCACCGCGATGTTCCGGGTGACGTGCCCGGACTGCGCGCGCCCGATCGCGCTGCTCGCGGACGAGGACGTGCTTCCCGAGCACGCGCAGTGCCCATCGCCGTGGAACCCCTTCGGGCTCACGGTCTGCGCCGGATCCGGCCGCGCCGCGGAGGAGGCCACCCCGGTGGCGGAGTCGCTGGACTCCCAGGAGCTCGACACGGCCCTGCTGCTGACGCTGCCGGAGAGCCTCGACTGGCGCACCCAGCCCTTCTCGCACATCGGCGGCCCCGGCTCCCGCCCGCTCCGCGTCCCCGGGATGCGGCGCCGCGCCTGACGCCGCGCCCGGCCCCTGACGGGCGGGCGCCCGCCCGGCCCCCGGTCCGCCCGGCGGCCCCTCATTTGCGGTGGCAGACGAACTGCCTGCTGCCGTCGTCACCGGTCTGGATCACGGCACTCGCGCACCCCTCAGGGCAGCGGGGCGGCGCGGCGTACGCGCTGCGCCGCCGCTCCGGGGGGTGGACACAGGCCGGGCAGTACCACAGCGGGGCGTACGGATATGTGACGTCCCACCACATCGGCTGACGGCAGTGGGGGCACCTGACCAGAGGGGGCGTGCTCCGACCGGCGTTCATACGGGCATCGTCCCGCGCGGACGCCACCGGCGCCCCGGTGCGGGACGCCCGTCACCCGATCGGGTGGAACGCCCCGCTCCGGCCTTGCGTACCGCCGCTCAGCGGGACTCGGGCCCCGCGAGGTGGCGGGCGACGACCATCCGCTGGATCTGGTTGGTGCCCTCGACGATCTGGAGCACCTTGGCCTCGCGCATGTAGCGCTCGACGGGGAAGTCCGCGGTGTAGCCGTAGCCGCCGAGCAGCTGGACGGCGTCGGTGGTCACGCGCATCGCGGCGTCGGTGCAGAAGAGCTTGGCCATGGCGGCCTGCTTGGCGAAGGGCAGGCCCGCGTCGCGCAGCCGGGCGGCGGCGAGGTAGAGGGAGCGGCCCGCCTCGATCTGCGTCGCCATGTCCGCGACCATGAAGCGGAGCCCCTGGAAGTCCGCGAGCGGGCGGCCGAACTGCCGGCGCCCGGCGAGGAAGGCCAGCGCCTCGTCCAGGGCGGCCTGGGCGATGCCGATGGCACAGGCGGAGATCCCGAGCCGGCCGGAGTCCAGGGCGGACAGCGCGATCGCGAAGCCCTGCCCCTCCTCGCCGATGCGGCGCGCGTCGGGCACCAGCACGCCGTCGAAGTGCAGCTGGGCCGTGGGCGAGCCCTTCATCCCCATCTTCCGCTCCGGCGGGGCCGCCGTGAGGCCCGGCGCGTCGCCGGGGACGAGGAAGGCGGTGATGCCGTGGGCGCCCTCGCCGCCGGTGCGGGCGAGGACGGTGTAGAAGTCCGCGATGCCGCCATGGGTGATCCACGCCTTGGTGCCCTCGAGGGTCCAGGTGTCGCCGTCCCGGGTGGCGCGGGTGCGCAGCGAGGCGGCGTCGGAGCCGGCGGACGGCTCGGAGAGGCAGTAGGCGCCGAGCAGGCCGCCGCCGAGCATCGCCGGGAGGTGCTCGGCCTGCTGTTCCTTGGTGCCGTAGCCGGCGAGGGCGTGGCAGGCCAGGGTGTGCACGCTGACGCCCAGGCCGACGGTGAGCCGGACCGCCGCGAGCTCCTCCAGGACCTGGAGGTAGACCTCGTACGGCTGCTCGCCGCCGCCGAACTCCTCGCTGTACGGAAGGGCGAGCAGCCCCGCGGTGGAGAGCAGCCGGAAGACCTCGCGGGGGAAGTGGCCGGCGTCCTCCTCCTCGGCGGCGCGCGGCTCGATCTCGCGCCGCACCAGGTCGCGCACGAGCGCGATCAGGTCGCGGGCCTCCTCGGTGGGCAGCTGACGCTCCACCGGCTGCGGGCCGTGGTCTGTCATGGCGGCGCTCTCCTCCCTGTCGGGCGCTGCGACGACGGGCGCGCAAGGGTGTGGCGCCGCCGACGTGGGTGCCGCAGCCATGATCGCTCGCCGGGTCACGGCACCGGATCACCTGCGGCTGTGGCGGGTTGGAGTATGCCTGATCGGCGGCCCCGCGTCACGGGTTGACAACTGCCCCCAAGCCCCTGACGAGGACGTTTCGGTCTTCTGACGGATCCGTGAACGGGATTGGTCCGAACCATTGACCGCACTGGTCTAGTCCTTCTACGGTTTCCCCACCGTTAAGCGCGTTCATGCCAAGCATGAGTTCCGGTCACCCCCCAGCTCTCTCCAACTCCCCACCCGGCGAGGAGAAACCATGCACCGACCGCACCTCGACGCCCCCCACGGCCACGCCGCCCGGCGCTCCCCCAGGCGCCCCCGCACCCTCCTCGCGGCCTTCGCCGCCGGCACCGCGATGCTCGCCACGACCCTCCTCACGGGCGCCGCCTCGGCCGGCCCCGCGAGCGCGGCCCCCGCACCGGCGCCCTCGGCGGCCGCCGACGAGACCGCCGCCGGCCACCGCGTCGTCGGCTACTTCACCAACTGGGGCGTCTACAGCCGCAATTACCACGTCAAGAACATCGAGACCTCCGGCTCGGCCGCCAAGCTCACGCACATCAACTACGCCTTCGGGAACGTGACCGGCGGCAAGTGCGCCATAGGCGACTCCTACGCCGACTACGACAAGGCCTACGACGCGGCCGGCAGCGTCGACGGCAAGGCCGACACCTGGGACAACGGCGCCCTGCGCGGCAACTTCAACCAGCTGCGGAAGCTGAAGAAGCTGCACCCCGGCCTCAAGGTCGTCTGGTCCTTCGGCGGCTGGACCTGGTCCGGCGGCTTCGGCGAGGCCGCCAAGAACCCCGCCGCGTTCGCCGAGTCCTGTTACAAGCTGGTGGAGGACCCGCGCTGGGCCGATGTCTTCGACGGCATCGACATCGACTGGGAGTACCCCAACGCCTGCGGCCTGACCTGCGACACCAGCGGCCGCACCGCCTTCCGGGACATGATGGCCGCGCTGCGGTCGAAGTTCGGCTCCAAGAACCTCGTCACCGCCGCGATCACCGCGGACGCCTCGGCCGGCGGCAAGATCGACGCCGTGGACTACGCGGGCGCCGCGCGCTACGTCGACTGGTACAACCCCATGACCTACGACTACTTCGGCGCCTGGGACGCGAAGGGCCCCACCGCTCCGCACTCCCCGCTCACCTCGTACAGCGGCATCCCCAAGGCCGGCTACAACAGCGATGCCACCATCCAGAAGCTCAAGTCCCTCGGCGTCCCGTCGTCCAAGCTGCTGCTGGGCATCGGCTTCTACGGCCGCGGCTGGACCGGGGTGACGCAGTCCGCCCCGGGCGGTACGGCGACCGGCCCCGCCGACGGCTCCGCCGAGAAGGGCTTCGAGGACTACCGGATCCTCAAGTCGAAGTGCCCGGCCAACGGCACGGTGGGCGGGACGGCCTACGCCAAGTGCGGCAGTGACTGGTGGAGCTACGACACCCCGTCGACGATCGCGGGGAAGATGGCGTACAAGAACCAGCAGGGGCTGGGCGGGACGTTCTTCTGGGAGCTGGGCGGTGACACCGCCGACGGCGAGCTGATCAAGTCCATCAACTGACCCACGCCCGCCGGTGTCCCGGAGGGACACGGCACCCGCGCACCCCGGAGCGTCCGCCGGGGTACACCGGGCGGCGGCCACCGTGACACCTCCCGGTGGCCGCCGCCCGCCATTCCCTAACTCCCCACGAACGCGCGCACTTCCCGCGAGACCCCCGCGTCACTCAGCAGCTCGTTGTGCTTCAGGCACCCCTCCACCCGGGTGTTGCGCGCCCCTTCCAGCCGAGTGCTCTCCACCGGCGCGATCTGCTCGTCGCAGGACGACCACCACGTCGCGTACCGCACGGCCCCCGGCGTCTCGTCCCCGGAGTTGAGGTGGCGCAGGACGTACGAGCCGGGGGTCATGTCCTTGCAGCCCTGGTCCCACAGGGCGCAGAGGTACGCCAGGTCCGTGCCGTGGTTGGGGCCGGCCAGCGAGACCCAGTGCGACACCTTCCCCTCGCCGCCGCCGGACTTCACGTACCAGCGGGTCGGCAGGGCGCCCAGGCTGTGGGTGACGACGTCGACGCGCCGGGCGCCCGTACGGGAGAGGATCTCCGCGACGCGGGCGGCGAAGAGGTCCGAGAGGGTCTCGTTCGTCGACCGGGTCGTGTCGTACGCCCAGGCGTAGAGCCGGTCGGACGGGTACCCGGCCGCGAGGAAGTCGTCCACCATCCGGTCCCAGACCCCGGGGTCGGCGTTGCGGCCGTGCACGAAGACCACCGGGATCGGCGGCGGCACGGCGGCGGCCGGGGGTGGTGCCGCGCCGAGGGCGGCGGCGGTCAGAGCGAGGGCTGAACCGGCCATGAGGATGCGGCGCATTGAGGCGGCCTCCCGGGTCCCGTGGGGCGTGACGGTCCGACTGGGTCCAGAGCGGTTCGACTATGCCAGCGCCCGCCCCTCACGGGAACCTCAAGGACCCCTGTTCACGCCCTGTCACGGCGCTCGCGACGGCGCCGGGCACGTCGGCTCGTAGTCCTCGATCAGCCGCAAGGTGTCGCCCAGCCCGCGCACCAGCAGCGCGCGCACCGTCTCCCGCGGGAGCCCCTCGCGGCCCTCGTGATCCTTGTGGCCCAGCCAGTCGAGGGTCACCCCCTCCACGCTCGACAGCCAGCCGATCAGCGCCGTGCGGGCGATCGGCGGGAGGTCCGGGCGGCTCCACGCGCCCCGGGCGATCGTGACCAGGAGCTGCTCGCGGACGCCCTCGCGGATCGCCATGACCTCGGCGTCGAAGCCGACGCCGCCCGTGACGATCGCCCGGTAGGCGGCCTGGTGGTGCTGGGCGTAGCGCAGATAACCGTCGATGGTGTGCTCGACGCGGGCGGCGGGCGGCAGGTCGTGGGTGGCGCTCGCGCGCAGGACGAGCTCGGCCACGGAGTCCTCGATGATCGCGAGGTAGTAGCCGCGCTTGTTCCTGAAGTAGTAGTAGATCAGGCCCTTGGCGACGCCCGCGTGCCGGGCGATGTCGTCCATGGACAGGGCGTCGTAGGACGTGTCGGCGAACAACTTCCGCCCGATGGCGATGAGTTCGGCGCGACGCGACCGGGAGCGCTCCGTTCCGCGCTGTTGACTATTGTTCAAATTCGGCCCTAGCCTCAACCTCACCGGACGTCCGCAGTATGGCAGAAGCCACACCACTCACTTCCCTGCGGGAGGACGCAGTGAGCGGATCGGAAAGACGCCTTCCGGAAGGCCGGACCGCCTGGCGGCGGTCGGCCCTGGTCGCCGTCCCCGCCGTGCTCACGGTGGGCGCGATGGCGGCGGTGATGGCCCAGGGCGCGCTGGCCGCCTCCTTCGCGGTGTCGGGCACCAACTTCCAGGTCTCCTCCGGAAAGCTGACGAGCAAGGGCCTGTCCTCGTACGTGCACACGGACCGGTCCGTGGACGGCAAGGGTCACCCCGTCGCCCTGCTGGGCATCGGGGACGCGACGCTCAGCGACATCTGCCAGGCGGCGAGCGTGCGGACGCCGCTGGGGAGCGTCACGTTCAAGCTCACGGCCGGCGGCGACGCCGGTGACGTCACCGCGAGCAATCTGATCATCGACGGCGAGGACCTGGTCGGTGACGCGCGCTTCGGCACCGCGCAGATCGGACGGGACGCCTCCACGCTCGACCAGGTGGCGGGCGTGCACGGCGAGCCGGGCGCGTTCGGGCTCCAGGCCGGGGACATCACGGTCGCCGGGGTGCGCTCGCACGCCTGGTCGGCGACCGGCGGCAACTTCCGGCTCCGGGGGCTGCGCCTGGATGTGAACCTGGACGGCAAGAAGTGCTTCTGACCCGCCGGTCGCTCCCGGGCCCCCGGGTCCCGTCGTGGCCGGACGCGCGGCGGGCGTTCCGGGGCTGGCGGCGCACCCGGCCCTTCTGGGCCGGGCTGCTGCTCGTGCTCGGCGGCGCGGAACTGCTCGTCGTGCCCCTGTCGCCGGTGACCGTACTGGTGAGCCTGGGGCTTGGCGGCCTGGCGGCGATCGGGATCGGGCTGGCGCTGATCGTCGCCGGGCTGTTCCTCTGGTACGCGCCCGCCGCCCGGCGGTACGTGAGCCTCAACGCCCTGATCCTGTCCGTGCTGTCCTTCGCCGCGACGAACCTCGGCGGGTTCCTCGCCGGGATGGCGCTGGGCATCGCGGGCAGCGCGATGGGGTTCGGCTGGACGCCCTCGGCGCGCCCTTCCGGCGGGCCGGCCGGGGAGGGCTCCGGAGCGCCGTCCCGCGAGTCCGGGGGCGGCGGCCCGAAGGCGCTCGCCGCCGTCCTGCCCGTCGTCCTGCTGGCCACGGTCGGCACGCCGGCCGCGCACCGCGCCGAGGCCGCGCCGCGCGACGACGGCGTCCGGGCGGCGGCGGTCCCGCCGACCGTGCGGACGACGCTGTTCGCCCCGCACGGCTTCGCGTTCGCCGGGGTCACCCGGGTGCCCACGGCGCACGGGCCGCTGAAGGTCATGGTCCTCACCATGCGGGCGGCGTCCCTGGCCGACTACCGGATGACGACGCGCGACGGCGGCGGGGCCGAACTGGCGCTCGGCGCCGACACGCTGGAGCTGAGCGGGCGGGTCACGCTCTACCTCACCCGGTTCAGCGGCTGCCTGGAAGGGCTGCTCTGCGTGACCTTCTCCCCCGACGGGCTGCCGGTGCCGCCGGTCGTACCGCCCTTCGTCTTCATGACGGACGTCACCGCCGAACAGGCCCTGGTCACCTCGGACCTCATCGTCGCCGACCGCCTGACGCTGGACGCCCGGGAGCGCTCCTGAGGCCGCCGGGGCGCCCCGGGGCACCCCGGGGTGACAGCACTACGCTGAGCCGGGCCGAGCCCGTACCAGCGACAGGGAGCCACCGCACATGACCGTCCCGCTCGATCTGGCCTTCTTCCTCCGCTTCCTCGACCGCGCCACGCGCGTGATCGTCGCGGAGGCGGCCCGGCTGACCGACCTCGACGCCGCCATCGGCGACGCCGACCACGGCGCCAACCTCAAGCGCGGCTTCACCTCGGCCGAGGCCGTCACCACCGCCGCCGCCGAGGGCGGGACCACGCCGGGCGCGCTGCTGACGGCCGTCGGCGCGCACCTCACCAACACCGTCGGCGGTGCGTCCGGGCCGCTCTACGGCACGGTGCTGCGGCGCATGGGCAAGATCCTGGGCGACGACCCCGTGGTCGCGCCGGAGACCCTGGGCCGGGCGCTGGCCGCGGCCGTCGCGAGCGTACGGCGGCTCGGGGACTCCGCTCCCGGGGACAAGACGATGGTCGACGCCCTCCAGCCGGCCGCCGACGCCTACGCCGCCGCCCTGGAGCGGGGCGAGGTGACGGAGGCCCTGGACGCGGCGGCGCGGGCCGCCCGGGAGGGCGCGGCGGCCACGGTGCCGATGCGGGCGCGGCGCGGCCGGGCCAGCTATCTCGGCGAGCGCAGCGTCGGCCACCAGGACCCCGGTGCCACCTCCTCCGCGCTGCTGGTCACGGCGCTGTACGAGGCCACGGACCCGGAGTTGTGCGCGGCGCCGGTGGCCGCGGCGGCCGGGCCGGAGGCCGAGGCCGTGCCGGAGCCGCCGGCCGGGCGGGTCGGCGTGGTGCTCGTCTCGCACAGCCGTGAGGTGGCCGCCGCCACGGCCGCGCTCGCCCGGGCGCTGGTCGGCACGGGCGACCCGGCGCCGGCCGCGGCGGCGGGCGGGCTGCCGGACGGCGGCGTCGGCACCAGCGCCGAGCTGGTGCGCAGGGCGGTCGCGGAGGCGGACCAGGGGAAAGGCGTGGTGGTGCTGTGCGACATGGGAAGCGCGGTGCTGACCGTCAAGGCGCTGCTCACGGACGGCACCCTCGGGGCCGCCGATGTGCGCGTCGCTGACGCCCCGTTCGTCGAGGGAGCGGTGACCGCGCTGGTCACAGCGTCGGCGGGGGGTGACATGGCGGCGGTGCTCGCGGCGACGGACGACGCCCGGACGTACCGGAAGGTCTGAGACACACCGGGCCTGCAAGATCGCGGGGTTGGACGGGGCGGACCTGTCATGGAAGTCTGTGATCGGCGAAATGCCCTATGCAGCCCCATTTCCGGCGTGGAGGTCCCGCCACGGTGTCGTCGCGCAGACTGCCCTTCGCGCTCGTCCTTGCCTATCTCACGGTCGTGGTGATCATCGACCTGATCACACCGGCCAACCTCCGGCTGAACGTCTTCGCGGCCCTCGCGCCGCTGACGGCCGCCATGGTGTGCACCTTCCCGCAGACGGTGTTCATCGGCGTCCTCGACTTCTGTCTGATGGTCGCCCACCACGGCATCCTCGCCGACGAGGTGCCCCTCAACCGCGTCAGCTCGTTCGTGGGCAACGCCCTGATGGTGACCGCCAGCATCGCGGTGGCGCGGCTGCGGCGGGACGCGGAGGCCCTGCTGGAGCGGGTGCGGGCGACGGGCGAGGCGGCGCAGCGGGCCCTGCTGCGGCCGCTGCCGCTGCGCACGGGCGGGGTGGTCGTGGACGGCTTCTACGTCTCCTCGCAGCGGGAGGCGCTGATCGGCGGCGACATCTACGAGGTGGTGGACACCCCGTACGGGACGCGCGTGCTGATCGGTGACGTACGGGGCAAGGGGCTCGGCACGCTGGGGGCGGGCGCCGCGGTGCTGACGGCGTTCCGGGAGGCGGCGTACCACCGGCGGGACCTGGAGAGCGGGGTGGAGGCGATGGAGCAGGGGCTGCACCGCTACCACCGGTCGACGGCCTACCAGAGCAGCGCGCACCCGGACGGCGGGCCGGGGCCCTGCCCGGAGAGCCTGGTGATGCGCGCCTCGGAGGAGTTCGTGACGGCGCTGGTGTTCGGCACCGAGGAAGGGGGGCCGGGCGCGCCGGGCGACGACGGCAAGGTGCCGGTGGTCTTCGTGGACTGCGGGCACCTGGCGCCGTTCCTGATCGGCCCGGACGGCGACGTACGGGAGCTGGAGGCGGCCGACCCCGGGCTGCCGCTGGGCCTCGGGGACCTGGCGCCCGCGCGGCGGACCGGGCGGCGGCTGACGCTGCCGGCCGAGTGCCGGGTGCTGGCCTGCACGGACGGGGTGACCGAGGCCCGTGCCCCGGACGGCGGCTTCTACCCGCTGGCGGAGCGGCTCGGCGCCTGGGCCGGCCTGTCGACACCGGAGCTGCTGGAGCGGCTGCGCGCCGATCTCGACGCGCACACCGGCGGGCGGTTGCAGGACGACGCGGCGGTGCTGGTGATGGAGCGGGCCGCCGCCGGCGCCGGCTGAGCGGCCCGGACCGGCCGCGGAGCGCCCCCGGTCAGCGGGTGAACAGCTCGAAGGCGACGCCCCGCCGGCCGCCGAACCGCTCCGACACGGAGCTCATGGCCCCCTCCAGGAAGTTCCGGCAGTAGGCCTCCGGCTCCTCCTTGGTCAGCGCCTCGATGTAGGTGCGGTGACAGAGCAGGGACGCGACGGCCCGCTCCAGGCCCGCGCCCGCGTCGACGGCGTGGGTGGGGTTCGGGGACCCGGCGACCGCCACGTACCGCACCCCGTCCCAGGGCACCAGGCCGTCCTCGACCAGCTCGGGGAAGATCCAGCGGTTGCCGGCGTCGCCGACCGCGTCGAGGGTGGCGCGGCCGACGTTGCGGTGGTCGGGGGTGTTCCAGAAGACGTTGTCGCCCCAGGACCAGGTGTCGTGGTGGTTGAGGGTCAGCACCAGTTCGGGGCGGTGGCGGCGGATGGCGGCCGCGAAGTCGCGGCGCAGGGCGGTCCCGTACTCGATGACGCCGTCGGGGTGGCCGAGGAACTCCACGGTCCGGACGCCCACGGCGGCGGCGCTCGCCCGCTGCTCCCGCTCGCGCAGCGGCCCGGCCTCGGCGGGCGCGAGGGTGTCGATGCCCGCCTCGCCGAGGCTGGCCAGCAGGTACACGCACTCTCGGCCGCCGTCGAGCCAGGTCGCGACGGCGGCGGAGGCCCCGTACTCGAGGTCGTCGGGGTGGGCGACGATCGCGAGGGCGCGCCGCCAGTCGGTGGGCATCTCCCGGAGCTGGTCCGCCATGCCGGTCTCCTTCGTCCGTCGCGCGGCCCGGGTCCACGGCCCGGTCCACGGCAGGGTCTCTCGGTGGGGCGTTCGAGGCAGCGTACGCCGGGCTTCTTCGCGACACGCGGGAACCCGGCGGCGACGCGGTCCGACTACCTGATCCGGACCCGCACGGGCGGGCCCGTGCGGATCACGATTTTCTGGAGAGTTCCTGATGCGCCCTCGTGCGTGGTGCGGTGTGCTGGCCGCTGTGGCCCTGTCGACGACGGCCTGCGGTGGCGGTGGCGGCAAGGCGGAGAGGACCGACGACGGCGCGGGGGCCGCGCGGGCCGGCTTCCCGGTGAGCGTCGCCGACTGCATGGGCGCGAAGACCACCTTCGACGCGCCGCCGAAGAAGATCGTCACCAGCAACGCCGCCGCCCTGGAGCTGCTGATGTGGCTGGGCGCGGGCGACAAGGTCATCGGCACGGGCTTCCCGCCCGGCAAGGGCACCCTGCCTCAGGACATGTCGGACCGGGCGGCGAAGGTGCCGGTGCTGGGCAGGATGGTCATCCCCAAGGAGAAGCTGCTCGGCTCGGGCGCCGACCTCTACATCGACTCGTTCTCCTCGATGAAGAACATGGGCAAGGCGGGCGACGCCCCGACGCCCAAGGAGTTCGAGACCGCCGGCATCAAGCACGTCTACCTCAAGTCGACGGCGTGCGCCGCGATGACCAAGTCCGCCCGGACGGACCTGTCGGGCGTCGAGGCGGACATCGAGGAGCTCGGCAAGGTGACCGGCACCTCCGCCCGCGCGCGGGAGCTGGTCCAGGAGATGCGGAAGAAGACGGGCGCGGTCCGCGACGCCCTCAAGGACGTCCCCGCGGACAAGCGGCCCTCCTACTTCCTCTTCGACTACGACGCGAGCACCAAGCAGCCGATGGCCGTGTGCAACCGGCAGGTCGCCAACGGGATCCTCACCCAGGCCGGCGCGCGGAACGTCTTCGCGGACTGCGACGGCGACTTCAAGCCCGTGGGCTGGGAGGACGTGGTCGCCAAGAACCCGGACTGGATCCAGCTGGCCGTCCGCGGCCGGGGCAGCGAGGAGGCGGACCGCAAGGCGTTCGACGACGCCGCGGAGTTCCTCAGGTCCTTCCCCGCGACCAAGGACCTCAAGGCCGTCCAGGAGGGCCGCTTCCTGCGCATCACCTCGCAGCGGACCACGATCGGCGGGGTGCGCAGCGCCGACACCGTGCGGGAGATCGCGCACACGCTGTACCCGGACCGGGTCAAGTAGATGGCGGCGCTCACTGCGGCCGCCGAGGGGCGGGAGCGGGAGCCGGGCGTACGGGCGGGCTGGGCCGGCGCGGTGCTGGGCGTGGCCCTGGTGGCCGCGCTGGTCGCCTCCGTGTGCCTGGGCTCGT
This sequence comes from Streptomyces albireticuli, assembly GCF_002192455.1. Lineage (NCBI taxonomy): Bacteria > Bacillati > Actinomycetota > Actinomycetes > Kitasatosporales > Streptomycetaceae > Streptomyces > Streptomyces albireticuli. The sequence continues at coordinate 6,390,196 of NZ_CP021744.1, read as the reverse complement.
CGGACGTGCCGCTGGGCGAGGTGTGGTCCGCGGTGGCCCGGGGCGTCTCGGGGCAGGACCCCGTGCCGGGCACCCAGGACCTGATCGTCTGGCAGTTGCGGGTGCCGCGGGCGCTGCTGGCGGCCGTGGTGGGCGCGGGCCTGGGCCTGGTCGGCACGGCCGTCCAGGCCCTGGTCCGCAACCCGCTGGCGGACCCCTACCTGCTGGGCATCTCCAGCGGGGCGTCGCTGGGCGCGGTCGCGGCGATCGTGCTGGGCGCCGGGGCGGGCGGCGCGCTGGGGCTGGGCCTGTCCTCGGCGGCGTTCGCCGGGGCGCTGGCCTCGTTCGCGCTGGTGTGGGCGATGGCGCGGCGCGGTGGCGGCTTCTCGCCGCTGCGGCTGGTGCTGTCGGGGGTGGGCATCGGGCAGTTCCTGTCCGGCTTCACCCACTATCTGGTGCTCCAGGCCGGGGACGACCAGCAGACGCACGGGGTGCTGTTCTGGCTGATGGGCTCGCTCGGCGGGGCCCAGTGGGCGACCCTGACGCTGCCCGTGGTGGCGGTGGCGCTCGGCCTGGTGGCGCTGCTGGCCCGCGCCCGCGCCCTGGACGCGCTGCTGATGGGTGACGAGACCGCGGCCGGGCTGGGCATCGACGTGGTGCGCCTGCGGCGTGAGCTGTTCGTCGTGACGAGCGTGCTGACCGGTGTCCTGGTGTCGGTGTCGGGGGCGATCGGCTTCGTGGGGCTGATGGTGCCGCACGTCTGCCGGATGGTGGTGGGCGGCGACCACCGCCGGCTGCTGCCGGTGGCCGCGCTGTTCGGCGCCGTGCTGCTCGTGGTCGTCGACCTCGTGGCCCGTACGGCCCTGCCGGACCAGGAGCTCCCGGTGGGCGTGGTCACGGCGCTGATCGGCGCGCCGACCCTGTTGTACCTGCTGGACCGCCGCCTGGAGAGGGGATAGCGATGCGGATCGCCGTCGAGGGGCTCGACGTCGAGCTGTCCGGCCGGACCGTGGTGTCCGGCGTCCACCTGGTCGCCGAGGACGGCGAGATCGCCGGGCTGATCGGGCCGAACGGCAGCGGCAAGTCGACCGTGCTGCGGACCGTCTACCGCTATCTGCGCCCGCACGCGGGGCGGGTGCTGCTCGGGGACACCGACATCCGGTCGCTGACCGCGGCCGAGACGGCCCGGCGGGTGGCGGCGCTGCCGCAGGAGCGCGGCAGCGACTTCGAGCTGTCGGTCCGGGCGGTCGTCGCGATGGGCCGCACGCCGTACAAGCGGGCGTTCGCGGGAGAGGACCGCGCGGACGCGGACATCGTGGCGACGGCCCTGGACCGGGTCGGCATGGCCGGTGCCGGGGCGCGCCGCTTCTCCACCCTGTCGGGCGGCGAGCGGCAGCGGGTGCTGCTGGCACGGGCCCTGGCCCAGGACCCGAAGGTCCTGGTGCTCGACGAGCCGACGAACCACCTGGACGTACGGCACCAGGTGGAGCTGCTGGCCCTGCTGCGGGAGCAGCGCCGTACGACCCTGCTCTCGCTGCACGACCTCAACGCGGCGGCGTCGCTGTGCGACCGGCTGCACGTGCTGCACGAGGGGTCGGTGGTGGCGTCGGGCACGCCGCGGGAGGTGCTGACGCCGGAGCTGCTGGCGGAGGTGTTCGGGGTGCGGGCGGCGGTGGTGGAGCATCCGCTGACGGGGGATCCGCTGATCGCGTTCGATCACCGGGGGGTCGCGGGGGCGGATGCGGGGGCGGCGGCCGACTCCCCGGCCCCGCCCCTCCCCGTGCCCGGGGGCTGACACTCCCGGCTCCCCTTCCGCGCTCCGCGCGGTGACCTCAAAGCGCCGGACAGGCTGGAATCAGCCCGTCCGGCGCCTTTTCCGGGGGCGGGGCCCCTCAGTTCTCCTCGTAGTGGCTGGGGCGCCCGTCGCGCAGCACGAGCCGCCCGACGCGCTCCGCGTCCTCGCGCCGCATCAGCCGCGCCGCTCCCCCTCGTCCCCGCAGCACCACCGTGTGCCACGGCGTGGCCCACGCGTCGGCGGCGTCCAGCAGGCGGATGCCGAACTTCTCGGAGCCCGGGCGCTGCGGGTGGATCGACAGGCGTACGGACCTGGGGTGGTGGTGGGCGATGAGGTCGCCCCAGGCGCGGCTGCGGGCGATGACGCCGTAGGCGCGGGTGCGGCACTCGCGCTGGAGGGCGGAGCGGGTGCCGGTGAAGTCCGCGGTGTCCTCGACGAGGAAGCGGGTGATGCCGCGGTAGAGGCGGGCGGTCTCCTCGTCGGTGCGGGCCAGTTCGCGCAGGCTGGGCACGGAGGGCGCGTAGGCGTCGGTGACCAGGTGCCGCTTGGTGTCGTGGTCGAGGTCGCCGTGGACGTCGCGCAGGTCGAACGTGTCGAGGCGGGTCAGCCCCTCGTCGCGGATGAGGGCGCGCAGGGCGTCCCCGTAGGCGTCGATCCGCGCGTCGGGCACCCGGATGAGGTCGCCGAAGATGTGCCCGTCGGAGCAGATGAGCATGCGCGCCCCGGGCTCGTACACCTCGCCGACGCGCGCGCAGAGACGGTCGAGGAAGCCCAGGGAGAGCCGCTCGCCCTCGTCGGGGAGGTGGCCGAGCACCTTGGCCGGGTTCGGCGACTTGCAGGGGAAGCCGGGCAGGGTGAGGACGACGGGCTCGCCGGCCTGTGTGAACTGCCGTATCTGGCGCAACTGCTCCGGGTGGTCGGCGGGGTCCGGGGAGGCCTGACCGCTCGTGCGGTGGTACGGCAGGAGGAGGCTGAGCACCCGGGCCTCGACCGTGGTCGCCGCGGGCGAGGGGGTGCCTATGGGGCGGGCCGTCTTCAGGGGCGGGACGGGTGCCGCGACGGCCCCGGGGAGGGCGGTGTCCACGGCGGGGGCGAGGTCTGCGGAAAGGGTCGGCATGGTGCACTCATCCACGGGGGCGGGGGCAGACGGGCCGGTCGAAGGCGACGGGCAGCTCGCCCACGCCCCGGCCGAGGACGGCGGGGATCCAGGGCAGTTCCGCGTCGGGGACCGCGAGGCGGAGCCCCGGGAGGCGGCGGATCAGGGTGCCGAGGGCGACCTGGAGTTCGATGCGGGCGAGGGCGGCGCCGGGGCAGAAATGGACGCCGTGCCCGAAGGACAGGTGCGGGCCCTGGGCCCGGTCGAGGTCGAGGGTGTCGGGGTCGGGGAACCGCTCGGGGTCGCGGTTGGCGGCGCACAGCGAGACGATCACGGAGTCGCCGGCGGGCACCCGGGTGCCGTGCAGGTCGGCGTCCTCGGCGAGGAAGCGCCAGGTCGTCAGCTCGAAGGCACCGTCGAGGCGCATCAGTTCCTCGACCGCGGCGGGCATCAGGTCCGGCTCGGCGCGCAGCCGGTCCAGCACCCCGGGGTGGCGGAGCAGGGCGACCATGGCGGTGGTGATCTGGTTGGTGACGGGCTCCTGGCCGGCCACCAGCAGCTGGAAGATCATGGAGTCCAGCTCCTCCCGGGTCAGCTCGCCCGCGTCACGGGCGGCGACCAGGCCGCCGAGGAGGCCCTCGCCGGGGTCGGCCACCACCTCGGCGATGTACGCCTGGAGTTCCCGCAGCAGCGCCTCGTAGGCGGGGCGGCCGGGGTCGGTGGGGCCGACGGGGGCCACGACCTTGCCCCACTCGCGCCGGAAGCGGGCGGCGAGGCGCGGGGACAGCCCGATGACCTCGGCGAGGACCTGGAAGGGGAAGCGGGCGGCGAAGCAGGCGACGAGGTCCGCCGTGTCCGCGTCCTCGGGCACGGCGTCGACGAGCGCGTCCGCCATCTCCTGGAAGCGCGGCCGCATCGCCTCGGCCCGGCGCGGCGCGAAGGCGTCCGTGACCAGGCGGCGCATGGCCGTGTGCTTGGGCGGGTCCTGGTGGAGGAGGTGCACCTGGAGCTGGGAGTGCTGCGGCTCGGGCATGATCGAGGCGCGCTCGCGCCAGCGGTCGTTGCCCCGCGAGTGGTTCTTGCCGAGCCGGGGGTCGGCGAGGGTCCGCTGGGCGGCGGCGTGGCCGGTGACCAGCCACGCGGTGACCCCGCTGGGGAAGAGCACCCGGTGGATCGGGCCGGCGGCGCGCAGGCGCTCGTACAGCGGATAGGGATCCCGCTTGTACTCGGGTCCGTACAGGGGGATCGGGTCGGGCAGCGACACGGTGGGTGCTCCTCGCGAAGTCGTGGACCCCTGATAAGTCGGACGGCGGGCGTGGCGAGTTCCCGGCTGTTCACGGCGGCGCGGTGGCGGTGCCCGGCCGGCCCGCGGGAAGGGGCGCCGGCGGCGGTGCGCGGGGCCGCCTCATCCCTGGGTAGTCGGCCCGGAGGGGCCGCTGGTTCCCGGGGACGAAAGGGATGATCCTCACGCGCCGGGAGCCCGTCGCATGCGGGCCGCCGCGGTCCGCGACGTGTCACGATGCGGCGATGACCGCTCGTCACGTCCTCAGTCCGGCCCGCCTCGGGCCGTCCCGCGCGTACGGAACCCTGCTCGGCTTCGTCCTGTTGCTGGCCGCCCTCTTCGGTGTCGCGTACGCGGCCGGGGCGGCGGCCGGGCCCGCCTTCCCCGGCATACACCGCACCGGCGGCTCCGGCGGGGGCGCGGGTTCCGGCGGCGGTCCGGGAGACATGGGCGGCATGGACGGGATGGGCGGGATGCGCGGCATGCACGGCATGGGCGCCCCGGGCGCCGTGGAGGTGACCCGATGACGACCTCGGCGAGCGGGCCCGGCGGGGCCACCGTGGCGGACGCCGCGACGACGGAGCTGATCGTCGGCGGGATGACCTGCGCGGCGTGCGTGAACCGGGTGGAGAAGAAGCTCGGCCGGCTGGACGGCGTGAGCGCGAGCGTCAACCTCGCCACGGGCCGGGCCAGGGTGAGCCACCCGGCCGCGGTGACCGCGGCGGAGCTGATGGCCGTGGTGGAGGGCGCGGGATTCACCGCGTCGCTGCCCGAACCGCCGGCCGCCGCCGCGCATCCGGAGGGTGGGGCGGACGGGCCGGCGGAGCCGTCGGCCATGACCCGGCTGCTGGTCACAGCCCTGCTGTCGGTACCTGTGCTGGTCCTTTCCATGGTCCCCGGCCTCCAGTTCCGCAACTGGCAGTGGCTGTGCTTCGCCCTGGCCACGCCGGTGGCCGTGTGGGGCGCGTGGCCGTTCCACGCCAAGGCGCTGCGCGGCCTGCGGCACGCGGCCGCGACCATGGACACGCTGGTCTCGCTGGGCGTGCTGGCCTCCTACTCGTGGTCGGCGTACGCCCTGTTCCTCGGCGGCGCCGGGGACCCGGACATGCGGATGCCGTTCACTCTGGTCCCGGCCGTGGGCTCGATGGGCGGCGGCACGGCGGACGTGTACCTCGAAGCGGTCGTCGGCGTGCCGCTGTTCGTACTGATCGGCCGGTCGCTGGAGGCGCGGGCGCGGCACAGCACGGGGTCGGCGCTGCGGGCGCTCGCCTCGCTCGCCGCGAAGGACGTCGTCGTGCGGCGGGACGGCGCCGAGCACCGGGTGCCGATCGAGCGGCTGCGGGTCGGCGACCACTTCGTCGTACGCCCCGGTGAGCGGGTCGCGACCGACGGCACGGTCGTCGCGGGCAGCTCGGCACTGGACATGTCCCTGGTGACGGGCGAGAGCGCGCCCGTCGAGACGGGCCCCGGCTCGGCCGTGGTGGGCGGTGCCGTCAACTCCGGCGGCCTGCTGGAGGTGCGGGCGGAGGCCGTCGGCGCCGACACGCGGCTCGCCCGGATCGCTCGGCTGGTGGAGGACGCGCAGGCGGGCAAGGCGAAGGCGCAGCGGGTCGCCGACGCGGTGGCCGGGGTGTTCGTCCCGGCGGTGCTGGCCGTGGCCGTCACGGTCCTCGGCTTCTGGCTCGGCGCGGGTGCCGCCCCGCAGGCGGCGGTCACGGCCGCCGTCGCGGTGCTCGTGGTCGCCTGCCCGTGCGCGCTCGGCCTCGCGACCCCCACGGCCCTGCTGGCCGCGACGGGCCGGGGCGCGGGCCTCGGCATCCTGGTCAAGGGCCCGCAGGCGCTGGAGGGGCTGCGCCGGGTGGACACCGTCGTCCTGGACAAGACCGGCACGCTGACGACGGGTTCGATGACGGTGACGGGCGTGAGCGTCCGCGCCGGCGGGCCGGGCGCGGACGAGGTCCTGCGGCTGGCCGCGGCGGTCGAGCGGGGTTCGGAGCACCCGGTCGGCCGGGCGGTCCGCGTGTACGCGGAGGAGTCCGGCACGGGCGCCCCGCCGGAGGTCGCGGACTTCGTGGCGACGCCGGGCAAGGGCGTCGCCGGACGGGTCGGGGACCGGCTGGTGGAGGTCGTACGGCCGGAGGGCGGGCCGGGCCGTACGCACACGAGGAAGCAGAAGGGGAAGCGCCCCGCCGGGCAGCGGCCCCGGCCGGTCGGCCTGCCGGCCGAGCTCGACGACGCGGTGCGCGAGGCCGAGCGGGACGGGCGGACCGCGGTGGTGGTCCGGGTGGCGGGCGCGCCGGAGGCGGTGATCACCCTGGGCGACACCGTGCGCCCCGGCTCGTACCGCGCGGTCGACCACCTGAAGCGGCTCGGGCTGCGCCCGGTGCTCGCCACGGGCGACAGCGAGGGCGCGGCGCGGGCCGTCGCGGCGGAGCTCGGCATCGAGGAGGTGCATGCGCGGGCCACGCCCGAGGACAAGGCTGAGCTCGTCCGCGGGCTGCGCGCGGCGGGCCGCCGGGTCGCGGTCATCGGCGACGGCGTCAACGACACGGCGGCGCTGGCCGGCGCGGACCTGGGCATCGCGATGGGCGGCGGCACGGACGCGGCCATCGGCGCGGCGGACGTGACGCTGGTCCGCGAGGACATGGGCGCCCTGGCGGACGCGGTCCGCCTGGCCCGGCGGACGTCGGGGACGGTCCGCGCCAATCTGGCCTGGGCCTTCGGCTACAACCTGGTCACCCTGCCGCTGGCGGCGGTGGGCCTGCTGAGCCCGATGGTGGCCGCGGCCGCGATGTCGGTGAGCTCGGTCCTGGTCGTGGCGAACAGCCTGCGGCTGAGGGGCTGGCAGCCGAGGCGGTCGGGGCTGGGCGGCACCGGCGGCGGCCGGGGCGGCGGCCGACGGCCCGGGGCGCGGGGGCCGCGTGCGGGCGTCGCGCCCGTGGCGGCGGCGGGCACGACGCCCGGGCCGCGCCGGGGCGAGGAGGGAACGGACGGCGGGGCCCGGCCCGTACGGCTGCCCGCGGGCGGCGCCGCGGAGAAGAACCTGAGGAACGACGACGACACCCGGGGTGACGCGTGAAGAAGGACCACTCGCCCGGCGGCGGGACGGACGGGCGGACGGGTGCGGGGGCTCGTAGAGGTAAGGACGCTCGTACGGGCACGGGCACGAACGGAGGCCCGTCCACGGGTACGGGCGTGAGCACCGCCACCCGTACCGCCACGGACTCCCCCGCCGCCGCGGGGCTCCGCGCCGGCGGCCGGACCGCCCTCCTGGCCGGGGCCGCCCGCGCCGCCCTCGTCCCGCTGCTCGCCTCCGCCGTCACGCTCGGCGGCCTGGGCGCCTGGACGCTGTCCGGGGCGGCGGCCCGCCCGGCGGCCGTGACGGTCGACGACGCGCGCATCCTGCTCCCGTTCGGCGCGGACGACACGGCGGCGTTCTTCCGGATCCGCAACACGGGCGACGTGGCCGACGAGCTCGTGGACGTCGAGGTCCCGGACGCCGGCGGCACGATGCTGAGCCGCACCGTGGTCGAGCGGGGCGCGGGTTCCATGCGCATGGTCCCGTCCGTGCCCGTGCCCGCGGGCCGCGCGGTGGAGATGTCGCCGCACGGCCTGGACGTGATGGTGGTGCGCCCGCCCCGGCTCCGGCTGGGCGAGCGGCTGCCGGTGACGCTGCGGTTCCGCGAGAGCGGCGCGGTCCGGGTGGAGGCGCTGGTCGTACGGCCGGGCAGTGACGGAACCGCCGCCGGGAGGTAGCGGGCGGACGGCCGGGGCCGCATTCCCCTGTGACGTGGAACGCCGGGCGGACCGCTTCCGCGGCCCGCCCGGCGTTCCGGTGTCCGGGGCCCGGGAGCCCCGTCGGACGGTCAGGCCGCGGCCCGCGCCATCACGGGCATCCCCGTGACACCGCCCGCGGCGGCCCGCTCCGCCGTCTCCAGCTGCACGATCAGCGCCTCACGCGCCCGCGCCACCCGCGACCGGACGGTGCCGACCGGGCACCCCGCGACGACCGCGGCCTCCGCGTAGGGCAGGCCCAGGAGCTGGGTGAGGACGAAGGCCTCGCGCCTCTCGTAGGGCAGCCGGTCGAGCAGCTGGGACAGGGCCACGCCCTCGTCGAAGCCGGGCAGCTCGGCGGACTGGGTCCGTTCGGCGGCCGACTGCCAGTCGTCCGTGTCGGAGAGCCGGGGCCGGGCCGCGTTGAAGCGGAGCCGGTCCACGACCGTGCGGCGGGCGATGGTCAGCAGCCAGGTACGGGCCGACGAGCGGCCCTCGAAGCGCGGCAGCGAGCGCAGCGCGCGCAGATACGTCTCCTGCACGAGGTCGTCCGCGCCCTGCGGGTCGTTGCTGAGCCGCGCCACGTAGCGCCGTACGTCGTGCTGGGTGGCGCGGATGAAGCGCTCCACGGCGTCGGCGTCACCGCCGCGGGCGGCGAGCGCCCAGGCGGTCACCGTCTCGTCGTCACGCACGGCGGCCTCCCGCGAGGACGGTCAGGCGGGGTGCCGTGCGGGCGGTCGCGAAGGGCTTCGCGAGGGGGGTGGTGCGCGGGGCGCGGGTGGCGCCGGGGACGATGGCGGGGTGCATTGCCGTGAGTTCCGTACCGCCCTGTCCGCCCGCCTCGACGGGGAGGAGCCGCCGCCGGACGTGTCCGGTCCGGTGCTCGACGCCCATCTGCTGGGCTGCGTCGAGTGCCGTGGCTGGGGTGAGCGGGCGCGCCGGCTCAAGCTGCTGACGGCGGGTCTCGGCTGAGGCGGTCGGGGCGGGGATCGCTGCTGCGGCGGTCGGCGGCTCGTGCCGTCGTGGCGCGGCCTGCGTGCGGGCAGGGGTCATCGCCGTGGGTCCTTCCTGGAATCCGGGCGGCCGGCCCTGGGTGCGGGCGGGCGGCGTCCCGGTGACGTGGTTCGGCCAGGTCGGTCGCCGTCAGCCGGCGGACGGGGTTCCGTCAGACGGCGGCGGCGACGGGGCGGGCCGGTGGACCACGGGTGGCGAGGACATGGGCGTAGAGCAGCTGTCGCAGCCGCTGGGCCGCGCGCGTGCGGTCGGCGCGGATGCGCGGCGGGCCCTGGCGCGTGGGGACGTCCTGGAAGAGGACGAGCAGGGGCGCGAAGAGCCGGGTGCGCAGGGTGCGGCCGAGCCGGAAGGCGGCCTGTTCGCCGCCGGCGAGCCAGATGCCGCAGATCAGGGCGACGACGACGTGGGCGGACCACATGGCGAGGGCGCCGTGGCCGGCGTGCATGGACATGTCGTGGCCCATGCCGGCCATGCCGCCCATGCCCATGGAGTGGTCCATGGGGATGGCGGGCATGTCGGAGGGCATGGGCAAGGACGGCATGGCGGGCATGCCCTGCCCACCGCCCGCCATGTCCCCCATCCCGCCCATATCCCCCATGCCACTCATACCGCTCATGCCGCCGGGGAGGGGGAAGTCGCCGTCCAGGCCCAGCCGCGCCGCGCGCGCCGCGTTGGCGGCGACGTTCTGCGCGAGGGCGAAGAAGTGGTGCAGGGCGGTCTGGGCGCCGACCGTGGCGAGCGTGATGAGCAGCGGGCCGCGTTCGCGCCCGGCGAGGAACCACGCCGCGCTGCCCGTGCCGGACAGCGCCACGACGACGGCCCACCAGGGGACGGTCGTCCCTGACATGACCGCGTGGCCCAGGGCAGCGAGCAGCACACAGACCACTGCGAACATCGCGGCTCGCAGCGTCCGGGGTCCCTGGTACGGCGACTGCCCTGCGCTCATGACGGGGACATCGTTGCACCCGCCTCGCGCGGAGCGACGGCGGGGGGCGTACTGACGCCCGTACGTCCGCCCGCTCGGGCGCACGGAACCGCCCCGTACCGTCCGCCCGGCGGTACGAGGCGGTGGGCCGCCGGCTCGGGGGAAGGACCGACGGCCCGGGTCCCGTCGCTCCATTGGGACTCGCGTAGCCGAGTCAACCGCGCGGCGGCCCGGCGCGGGAACGTGTGCGCGGGGGTCCGCGTGGGTGCGTTCCGCACACCCCGTGTGAACGCGCGTCCTCCACTCAGGGGGCATGGGGTCCGGGGGCACGGTCCGCGCTTCCGTTTCCGGGCGGCCGGGCGGGGACTGTCAGGGCGTCTCCTTCGTGGGAGCCGGGGAGGAGGTCTTCTTGGCGGCGGTCTTGGCGGCGGTCTTCGCGGCGGGGGCCTTCTTCGCGGGGGACCTCTTGGCGGCCGTCTTCTTCGCGGGCGTGTTCGCCCCGGCCCGTTTCCCGGTCCGCTTCGCCCCCGTCCCCTTCCTCCCGGACGACTTCTTCCCGGGCAGCCAGGCGGCGCTCGTCCTGTCGCCGAAGCGGGTGCCTATCGCGCCCTTGATCACGGAGAGCGCGGCGGGGACGGCGGCGATGGCGGCGGCCTTGAGCGCGGACACGTCGGTCAGGTCGAAGCCGTCGGCGAGGAGGAGGCCGAGGAAGGTGGTGAGGTAGGCGGCGAGGGTGCGTTCGAGTACGTCGATGAGAACTTTCGGCATGTTTTTTCTTCCGGTCTTCCGTTCGTGTCCGATGGGTAAAGGAAGAGTCGTGGCGGGGAGGGCGTGGCCGCAAGCCCTGGCGCCCTTACCGCAAGTACGGCCGCGCGGACCGCCCTTGGGCGGGCGACCGGCGGCGGACCAGGGGTGGGGAGGGGTGCGCGGTGGTCAACCCGTGGCTGGCGATGGCGTGCGGGGAGGGTCCCGCCGAGCGGTGCCGTACGGTCCGGGGCGCGCACGCGGCGTTCGTGACGGGAGGGACGGGCGGTGGGGCCGGCGGGGTGGTGGACCCGCGGGTGCGCGCGGTCGTGGCCGACTCGTGGCGGCGTTCGGCGGCGGCGCTGCCGGGGCCGGAGTTCGTCGCGCCGGTGGAGCTGGCGGACGCGGAGCTGGAGAGCCACCGCCGGGACCACCCGCTGGCGGCGGTGCTGCCGCTCTTCCGCGAGCTGCTCGGTTCCGTGGCCGAGGACGGGGCGCACCTGCTGGCGGTCTGCGACGCGGCGGGGAGGATGCTGTGGGTGGAGGGGCCCGCGGGGATGCGCAGGGGCGCGGAGCGGATGAACTTCGTCGCGGGGGCGCGCTGGGACGAGCGGCACGCGGGGACGAACGCGCCGGGCACGGCACTGGCGCTGGGCCACCCCGTGCAGATCTTCGCCACGGAGCACTACAACCGCCTGGTGCAGTCATGGACGTGCGCGGCCGCCCCGGTGCGCGATCCGCGGACCGGGCGGCTGCTGGGCGCGGTGGACATCACCGGCGGCGACCACCTGGCGGGGCCGCACAGCCTGGCGCTGGTCAGGGCGACGGCGCGGGCGGCGGAGGCGGAGCTGGCGGCCGCCGGGGAGCCGGTGCGCGACGGGCTGTCGGCGCTGGGGCGCGACGAGGCGCTGCTGACCCTGGGCGGCCGGCGCCTGCGGCTGGGGCGCCGCCACAGCGAGATCCTGGTCCTGCTGGCGGACCACCCGGCGGGCCTGACGGGCGACCAGCTGACGGCGGGCCTGTACGGGGACCGGCCGGTGCCGCCGGTGACGCTGCGGGCGGAGCTGTCACGGCTGAGACGGCTGGTGGGCCCGCTGCTGGGCTCGCGCCCGTACCGGCTGTGCGCGCCGGTGGAGACGGACTTCGCCGCGGTGGGGCGCGGGCTGGCGGAGGACGGCCCGCGTGGGGCGGTACGGGCGTACGGGGGCCCGCTGCTGCCGTCGTCGGAGGCGCCGGGGGTGTGCCGGATGCGGCGGAGGCTGGAGGGTCTGCTGCGGCGGGCGGTCCTGGGCTCCGGCGACGCGGGGGCGCTCCAGCTGTGGGCGGACACCCCGTGGGGCGGGGAGGACCTGGAGGTGTGGGAGCGGCTGCTGGCGGCGCTGCCGATGAGCGCGCCGCAGCGGGGCGCGGTGGCGGCGGAGGCGGCACGGCTGCGCCGGGCGTACGGGCCGGGCGCGCGGGCAACGTCCGCGCAACCTCGCGGGGGCTAGCTTCCTCCCGGTCGCCGCCCGCGCCGAGGCGGGCGGCAGTGAACGGGAAGAAGGGCGGTCCCCCATGACCCGCTATGCCGACCCCGGCTCCTCCGACGCGGTCGTCTCGTACCGGCCGCGGTACGACCACTGGATCGGCGGCGCGTACGTGCCGCCGGCCAAGGGCCGGTACTTCGAGAATCCGACGCCGGTGAACGGGCAGCCGTTCACGGAGGTCGCGCGGGGCACGGCGGAGGACGTCGAGCGCGCGCTGGACGCGGCGCACGCGGCGGCGCCGGCGTGGGGCCGCACGTCGCCGGCGGACCGGGCGGCGGTCCTGAACCGCGTCGCCGACCGGATGGAGGAGAACCTGACGGCGCTGGCCGTGGCGGAGTCCTGGGAGAACGGCAAACCGGTCCGCGAGACGCTGGCCGCCGACATCCCGCTGGCCATCGACCACTTCCGCTACTTCGCGGGGGCGCTCCGGGCCCAGGAGGGCAGCCTGTCCGAGCTGGACGAGGACACGGTGGCGTACCACTTCCACGAGCCGCTGGGCGTGGTCGCCCAGATCATCCCCTGGAACTTCCCCCTCCTGATGGCCGCGTGGAAGCTGGCCCCGGCCCTCGCGGCGGGGAACGCGGTGGTCCTCAAGCCCGCCGAGCAGACCCCGGCGTCCATCCACGTGTGGATGGAGATGGTGGCGGACCTGCTGCCGCCCGGCGTGGTGAACATCGTCAACGGCTTCGGCGTGGAGGCCGGCAAGCCGCTGGCCTCCAGCCCGCGCGTGGCCAAGATCGCCTTCACGGGCGAGACCACGACGGGCCGCCTGATCATGCAGTACGCGTCCGAGAACCTGAAGCCGGTCACCCTGGAACTGGGCGGCAAGAGCCCGAACATCTTCTTCGACGACGTCTCGGCGGCCGACGACGACTTCCTGGACAAGGCGCTCGAAGGCTTCACGATGTTCGCCCTCAACCAGGGCGAGGTCTGCACCTGCCCGTCCCGCGCCCTGATCCAGCGGGGCCACTACACCCCGTTCCTGGAGGCGGCCAAGGCCCGCACGGAGGCGATCGTCCCGGGGCACCCCCTGGACACCACCACGATGATCGGCGCCCAGGCCTCCAACGACCAGCTGGAGAAGATCCTCTCCTACCTCGACCTGGGCAGGCAGGAGGGCGCCCGCATCCTCACCGGCGGCGCCCGGGCCGACCTCGGCGGCGACCTCAAGGGCGGCTACTACGTCCAGCCCACGATCTTCGAGGGCGACAACCGCATGCGCGTCTTCCAGGAAGAGATCTTCGGCCCCGTCGTCGCCGTCACCTCCTTCAAGGACTTCGACGACGCGATGACCCTGGCCAACGACACCCTCTACGGCCTGGGCGCCGGCGTCTGGACCCGCAACGGCACCACGGCCTACCGAGCCGGCCGCACCATCCAGGCCGGCCGCGTCTGGACGAACTGCTACCACGCCTACCCGGCCCATGCCGCATTCGGCGGCTATAAGCAGTCGGGCATAGGGCGGGAGAACCACCGGATGATGCTGGACCACTACCAGCAGACGAAGAATCTGCTGGTGAGCTACTCCCCGAAGAAGCTGGGCTTCTTCTAGAGCGTGCAGAAGGGGCCTCCGACCTGCAGCGAACCTAGTCGGAGGCCCCTGGCAGTGTGCGCAGAAGGGACGGGAGAGCGGCGCCAAGCTTGCGGCCTATGCACCACCTTGTCTCACCTCAGCCCCAGGGTTGACCAGGCATTCCGGGCCAGTCACGGGCCAGCGCCAGCCGACCCGTGAGGAGAAGCGATTCACCCCTAGCTTTTTGAGATGTTCCACCTCCCGATGGGCAGACAGTGGCTAGCGTGAGGCCATGTCATCAACGGACGAGAGTTGGCGCGCCACTTACTCGGCGCTGGACACTTCGACACTGCTTGCCCTACTGCCGGTCCTCCGTGAAGGCATGAATAAGGCATTTGCGTGGTTGAAGCACGAGGACGAGATGAACGAGGAGTCGGAGGAGGCCGACACCTACTCCGCGAAGCTGTGGGGTGAGGCACTCGCCCTCTGGGACGCACGCGTCACAGAGGGAGACACGGAAGCGCGCGAAAAGCTCAAGGAGCTCCGAGACATGGTGCAGGAGACCCTGGGCAGCCAATTCGCCAGGACGGCTAGGGCTAAGTCCGACAGCCGTATGCAGGCATTCCTCTGGGCTCATCAGCAGCGCGAGCTGTGGATCAAGGAAGAGCTGACCCGCCGAGGGCTTCTGCCTGCATTCCCGCCTGAATGATGGACGTAGGGTAGTGGCGGTGTGACGTCGATCACCGCCACTCCCGCATAGCCGCCGCGATCCGGCGGTTCGCGCGCTCCTGGCCTGCCGCGAGAACCTTGGCGTAGACGCGGAACATCACCTCGATGCTCTGGCCAGCCCGACGGGCGCACTCGGCCGGGTCGACGCCGGAGTGGAGCCAGAAGGAAATGCCCGCGTGCCGTAGGTCGTACGGGCGCTTGGCAACGAGGGAGGCTTGTTCCTCCTTCGAAAGAGCGGTCACCCGGGCCTTCTTCCAGGTCTTGTTATAGGCAGCGCTCTGAACGTAGAGATCGCGGCCACTGCGAAAGAGACGTCCGTCAGAGGCGGTCCCGAAGCGATCGACGTGTTCCCGCAGCATCGCGACGAGCTCCGGCGGGATGGGGACTGGTCTCGTTTCCCTCAGCGCTCGCTTCTTCAGGGCGTGGACCTCGTGCGCCTCGCCGTCATCCGTCCATTCCTTGCCCGAGAGGACGACACCGCCCCGCAGGGTGAGCAGGCCCCATCCCTCCTCAGGAAGACGACACTGCGAACGCTCCAGCCGGATCACCTCAGCCGGCCTCATCGCGGCGAAGTACATGCAGCCGAAGAACGCTTCGAGATGCGGTCCTCGGCCGCCCAAGCCCCGCACTGCTCCGAGCAGCCGCTTAACCTGAGCCGGGTTTGGCACGCACTCCGGATCGACTTCCTCCGGCGGCTGCGGAGCCCGCCACTTCACGCCCGCGAGCGGATTGGCGGTGAAGTACCCCTTCTCGACGGCGAGGCCGAGGCTGTCGCTGAAGGCTCCCTTCTTCCGCAAGGCGGTCTTCGCGGCAGCCGGCGTGCCGTCGAGCTTGAGCTTCAGCGCATCCAGGGCCTGCCGCACAACCGCAGCATCCTCCAGCGCGCCGATTGGCAGGGATCGCTGCTCGATCCACCCGATGGCCGGACGCCATTCTTCCGGCGGCTCATTCTCCCAAGCTTTCTTGTTGAACGCCCAGCTGTACAGGGCGCGCCGCAAGACCCGGTGATCGGGGTATCTGGATCCGGGTTTCACCAGCGCGGGCGTGATGGTCGCCATGGCGTCCGCCAGCGTGCGGCGGGTGTTGCCGGGGGTGTGATCCCATTTTTGCTCGATGTAGTCGTGTGCGTGCTGGTACCAGGTGACTTTCTGTTTGATGGCGCGCAGTTCAGAGATAGGCAGGCCCGACTGCACGTCGAATGCTTCGCCCTCCCGCGCGAGGGTCATGAGCTTCGACCACCGGCTCTCGGCGAGGCCAATGGTGCTGTAGGACTCGGACTTCTCACGGCCGTTGACCGTCCAGCGCACCTCGAAGGGGCTCCGGCGGCCGGGCCGCTCACGTATGTCCCAGAAGCGGACGCGGTAGCTCAGTCCCACGCGCCGCTCCCGTCCTCCGCGCAGTCGGCCCACCAGGCGTCGAGGTCGGAGCGGAGGAAGCGGAGCTGTCCGTTGGGGAGCTTGCTGCACTTGGGGCCCTTGCCGCGGGCGCGCATGCGGTAGAAGGCCGAGCGGGACATGCCGAGTTCGTCGAGGACATCGGCAAGTTTGAGGCGGGGGTCAATGACGCGTCCCAGGGTGATCACTTCTCCTTCGTCGAGTCGGCGGTGGGCAGCGCGGTGGTGAGGTACATGCGGGCGAGGCGGCTCGGGGGCCGGTCGCGGTAAGGCCGGCTGATGTCGAGGACGTCGAGCACCTGGGCGAGGAATTCAGCGGTGCGAGTGCACTCGTCTTCGCTGCCGTGGAGGCGGATGCGCATGGGTCAGCTCCTGGGCGTGAGGGTGGGGTCGCAGCCGGGGTGGGTGGTCTCGCCGATGGCGATGAGGAAGTCGGCGAGTGGGGTGCCGCACTCGGTGCACCGCGGGGTTGAGGTGGGGTCACCAGAGAGAAGGTGCGAAATAGCGTTCCCAGCGTTCCCAGCGTCCCCCCTCTCGCGTTTGTGCAGGTCAGAGGTGGTGGCGTGGGGGGACGCTGTGCGGGGGTCAGCGTCCCCTCGGCGGGGTGGGGGGACGCTGAGGGCCCATCGCTAGCGTCCCCCCTGTTTCCGCAGGTCACGGATGGTTTGGGGGCTTGGGGGGACGCTGGGGACGCTGTTTCGCACCTTCTCTCTGCTGATGCGGTGAGGGAGTAGAGGCGCTGCTTCTTCGGCTTGGGTCCGCGCTGGGAGTCGTCAACCTCGATGCCGATCGTCCGCAGTGCGGGGGCGAGGCGTTTGAGCTGGCCGCCGGCGCGGGTGGAGTCCTTGGGCCACTTCTTGGGGAGCTTGTCGGGGATCTCGACCGCTGCGAGGAGTTGGCTGGCCGTGAGGGTCAGGCCGTCGGGGCCGGCTTTATCGACAAGCTCGACGACGGCCTGGGCGAAGGGTTCGCCATCGAGGACGTCGGCAACGGCATCGGCTGCGGTGGCGCGGTAGGAGTCGAGGGTGTGCCAGCCGGTGACGCGGTCGACGGCCGCCAAGACGCGGGCGAAGTCGGCCATCCGGGGCCGCTCGGTGAGCGTGACGTCCGGCAGGGCTTTCAAAACCCGGGCGAGGAGGTCGAACAGGCTGGCCAGGATGGCGGGGTGGGCGTCGGTATAGGCGCGGTCGAGTTCAGCTTCCTCGCGGCGCTTGTGGTCGGGGATGAGCTGCAGCTCGATGGTCAGCAGGCGCTCGGCGAGGTCGCCGGCGAGCGCGCCAGCGTCGATGGTGGTCATGGCCAGGACGCGGCGGAATTCGAGGACGACCACGTCGTCGTCGGTGTACAGGGCGCGGTCGACGATGCCGTCGCCGGTGACGGCCCGGCACAGGGCGTCGGAGAGCCAGTCCGGGACGATCGAGACGTTGTCGAGGCAGATGGCCCAGGAGTTGAACGCCTGCACCGCCCAGGACTTCAGGTCGCGGGGTGCGGTGCGCTTGGGGGCGCCGGAGGGGTCGACGATGCCGATGACCATGGCGGCGCCCTTGGACTTGCCGGTGCCCTGTTCGCCGCGGAAGGCGAGGATCGGGTGGGGCAGGTCGGGGATGAACGCGGCGACGAGCCAGGCGGCCAGGAGTTGAAAGCCTTCGTCGTTGGTGTTGAGCAGGGAGCGGAGCCGGGCGAGGCCGTCGCCGTCGCGGACGGGTTCGGGCAGGGGCTTCATGGCGCCGGAGCGGCGGAAGACGACTGGGGACGCGCCCAGGCGCTGCCAGCCGTCGGGGCCGATGGCGACGCAGCGGCCATCGGTGGTGCCGAGGTCGACGATGATGCGGTCGTCGTGGCGGGCGACGCGTAATTGGGGTGTGCGGGGGTTGGCCATGGAGGCGACTCCTTCGAGGACGGTCATGGCGTCAGCGAGAGCTGACTGCGAGGGGACGGTGCCGTGGTGGGTGTCGGCGAAGATGCGGGCGAGCTGCGAGCGCAAACCGGCCTTGCCACGCAGAGGCAGGGCGATGTTCGGGCCGGTGACGGGGATGCCGTAGGGGCGGCCGTCGTCGGACATGAACAGCTCGTAGCGGTCCCGGGCCAGGGCGGCCAGGAGTGAGGCCTGGGAAGGTCCCTTCTTGTCGGGGTCGACGCCCTGGCCCTGGAGCAGGCGGCGGGCGAGGTCGGAGGTGTCGGTGCTGTGGTCGTGCTCCGTGCTCACGCAGGGCTCCGGCGGGCGTTGCGGGCGGCGGAGGTGACGGTGGCGCGGGCTTCGAGCTCGGGCAGTCCGGTGTGTACGGCGGCCTCGATGAGGGCGGCGGCGATGCCGTCGGCGTCGCGGTCGGCGGTTTCGTAGGCGCGGCAGGCGGCCCAGTAGAGGCGGTCGTTGCGGCCGGTGCCGTTCTTGCCTCCGGGGGTGGCGTCGAGGACGAAACGGACCAGGCCGACGGCCTGTTTCCCGGACGCCGGTACCGGGTGGCGCCCGGAGGGCGCGGGCCGGCTGGTGGTGGGTTGCATCAGGGCGAGCAGTGGCGCCGGGACGGTGGGTGCGGGCAGTTGCGGTGTGTCCGGGGCGAAGGAGTAGGTGCCGGCGGTGGTGCGGGAGCCGGGGCCGACGAGGTAGCCGCCGGTGCCGCGGACGTCGATGCCGGGGGCCAGGCGGCCGACGGAGTTCGGGACCGTCGTACCGGTGGGGGTGGTGAGCCACAGGTGGCGGCCGCCGCTCGGGGTGAGCACGGTGGGCGCCGGAGGGAGCTGGAAGCCGTGGGTGTCGGCGAGGTGTTGCAGGGCGGCGGGGCCGTCCTGGTCGTGTTTGACGTCCAGGTCCAGGCCGACGAGGTGGTGGGGCGGGCGTCCGCAGGCGATGCCGTAGCCGGTGGCCCACGGGGCGGCGGCGAAGAGCTCGCGAATCGTCCCGGGGTCGGTGGTGGCGTCGTGGACGCCGTGGCCGATGCGGCCGCACTCGCCGCGACAGCGGCGGGCGGGCCGCGGCTCGTCGCGGTGCGGGGAGCGGATGGCGGGGAGTTTGGTGCGGGAGAGCGGGAGGACGGCCAGCCCTCGGGAGGCGGCGGCCAGGGCGAGCCCGAGGGCTGCGGTGGGCGCGGCCGACGGTCGGTCAGGGGCGGTCGGGGGCATGCGGGCGCTCTCCTGTCGTGCGGATTCCGAGGGTGTCAGGGGTGTCAGGCCGGGGGTGTCAGACGCGTCTGAGGGGGGTCGCGCGCACGCGTCACCCGCGCGTTAGGGGCCGCGGTGCCGTCAGGGGGGTCAGACGCGTCTGACGCGTCAGGGCCGTCAGGCGGCCTCGTCGTCGCGGACGATGCGGTACTCGCCGGGCTCCCCGGTCTCGGCGAGGCGTCCGGCCAGGATGAAGTCGGCGACCTGGCCGGAGACCCACGAGCGGCCGCGGCCGTGGCGGTCGCAGTGCTCCATGAAGTCCCTGGGGCCCACGATCGTGCGGCCTTCGGCCTCGAACTCGCCGAGGATCTCTTCCATCACCTGGCGGGCCCTGGCGGGCGAGATGCGCTCACGGCGCCGGCCCTGCGGGGGTTCGGCGAACCGTACGACATGGGTGGCTTCGGGGAGTTCCCGTTCGGGGTCGACGTCGTCCTCGTCGTACGGGGCGGCAACGGTCGTGTGTGCTTCGTGCTGCTCGTACTCGTCGGCGTAATCGCCTTCGTCGGCCTGGTCGTAGGGCTCGTGGTCGTGGTCGGTCACGGCGGTCTCCCTGGGCTGGGCATCGGTGGTGCCGGGCAGGGGGTAGCGGGTGCGCTGGGTGAAGTGCCGTCCGGCGGCCTTCGCGGCGGCTTCAGCAGTGACGGGGTCGAGTGCGGCTCGGGTCTCGGCAAAGGTCAGGACGACCCAGTCGAAGTACTCGCGGGGTGTGAGGTAGGAGCGGGCGGGCGTGGGCCAGAAGGTCTCGGGGATGCCGTTGGCGACGAGGTAGCAGTAGCCGGGCTTCTTGTCCTTCCACAGGTGCGGGGCGGCGCCGGCATCGAGGACCTCGTCGTCAAGCGCGAAGCCTGCGTCGCGGTCGTTGCGGACGCCGTAGCACCAGGACGAGCCGAGGGAAGCGCGGGTATCGGTGGCGACTTGGGTGTGGGAGGCGCGCTGCATGGAGACGACGAGGGAGACGCCAGCGGAGCGGGCTTCCTGGGCGATGCCGGTGAAGACGTCCTCGTCGGTCTCGCGGATGGTCTTGGCAGCCTCTTCGAACCAGCCGATGAGGTAGGGCATGCCCGGTGAGCCGTCGGCCTGAGTCCCGGCGCAGGCCGGTACCCACTGCTTGTAGCCGTACTTGGCCAGCCACGCCGTGCGCGCAGGGATGGCGGCTTTGAGCGCCTCGATCATGGCTTTGGTGGACTTGATGTCCAGCGCGGCCCAGTCGAGGGCGGGCAGGAGCGGGCCGAGGGTCTGTTCGGCCTTGGACGGGTCGGAGGCCCAGACCACGGCATCACGCCGCGAGAGGATCTCGGCCAGGGCCGTCATGCCGCCCTCGGACTTGCCCGAGCCGGTCATCCCCATGATCAGCAGGTGCATGGCGTTGCGGGCGGTGGCCGGGTCGCCGGGGAAATAGAGGACGGCGACGGTGCCGTCCTCGTAGATGCCGACGGCGACGGGGTCGGCGATGCTGCCGCCGGGGTACGAGGGGCCGGGGTAGGGGACGGTGTTCTTCAGCAGGTCGAGGGGGACGACCGTCAGCTGAGCGCGCGAGGCGCTGTCGGGGTCGGGGGTGACGCGGATGGCGTTCTTGGGCACATCCAGGGCGCTGGCCAGCAGCGGGGCAGCCTTCGTGACGTCCTCAGTGGTCAACTCACCGCGAGGGAGCTGCATGTCGAAGGTGGCCTTGTTGGGGGCGACGTCGGAGTGGGTGATCTGGGTCTTGGCCAGACCGACCTTCTCCAGCAGCCCGCCGTCGCCGCCCGCGCTCGTGGCGTCGGGGTTGCGGCGCAGGACCTGGCGAATGTTCCAGGACAGGGCCACGGCGGGGGCGCCCATGAAGTACAGGCCGCCCAGGGGCCCGGCGCCGGGGCCGGCGATGGCGGCTGCGGTGAACCAGCTCGTCCCGGCGGCAACCGTGATGGCGGAGTGGAGACGGCGCTGGGCGGTGGTGCTCCTGCCCGTCCACCACGTGACGCCGGTCAGGGCGACCGAGGCGAGGGTCAGGCCGGCGGTGGCAGCGGCGCTGTCGGCCCAGTAGTGGTGGGCGGGCAGGGAGACCAGGCCGGCCCCGGCCCCCACCAGCCACGGGGGCAGATGTGGCTTGACCCGGTGGAGCAGGTACTCGATCACTCCCCCGCTGCCGTGCGCGGAGCGCAGGTGCTCCTCGTGGAGTTGCTCGGGTGGGGACTGGGGCACGGCTCAATGCCTCCTTCCGGTGGAGTGCGGGTCAGGCGTTGAAGTCGAAGCGGCGTGCGGTGGGGCGCTGGCGGGTGTGGTAGGGGGCGAGTTCGGGGTCGAATTCGCGCTGGAAGGCGGCGTAGGTGGCCGCCATGTTCTTGGCGGTGTCGCGGGCGTCCTCGGCGGCCTTCTTCATCCGCTTGGCGACCCGGCGGGCCCGCATCCGCGACCCGAACGCCCGCCCCTCCGGGTCCGGCACCTCCTTCAGGACCGCCTCCAAGACCTCGGAGGCGGAGGCGAGCTCGAAGGAGAGCTGGAGGAAGAGGCCGCGGCCGCCCTCGCAGTAGTTGCGTATGTCGACATTGGAGAAGAACTCCGGGTCGGCGAGCGGGCTGTGCATGCCGCCGCCCTGGCCGCGGGCGCCGTTGCGGAAGAACCCGGCGCCACCTCCCCCGCGCCCGCCTCCGCTGCCGTTGGTGTTCTGGCCGCCGACGTTGAAGTTGTACGTGCGGTGCGTGGTGCGGTGACGGGACCTGCCGCCACCGGCACCGTTCGCCGAACGACTGCCCGTGCTGCCGGTGTTACCGGGGCCTCCGGGCCGGGGGCCGTATCCGTAGGGCGGGGTGGTCATACGCCGGGCTCCTTCTCGAACGACTCAGCAGCAGGGGCGGGGGTGGGGCGGCGCAGGGTGCGCCAGGTGACATGTGCGGCAATGGTCAGCAGCAGCCACAACAGCGGGAGCAGGCCGGCGGTCGGCCCGTAGGCGACGGAGGCCGCGGCCCACGCTCCGGCCGTCATGACGAGCGCGGCGAGTCCGTACCGCCACATCCGCACGCGGCGTCCCGCGGAAGGGCGACGGCGCTCGATCCAGACCAGCCAGCCCGGTCCCGCTACCGCGACGAAGGCCAGCACGGCCCACAGCCACGGCGCGAGGTGATGGGCAACAACGGTCGCCAGGAAACAGGTCAGGGACGTGAGGGCGGGGAGGAGCGCGCGGCGGCGCTTCCACATTGCGCGGCCGATCGCGTAGGCGGCGCGTTGCTTCCAGGTCAGTTCCTGGGGAAGGACGACCACGACCGGCGCCTGGCGGGAGAAGCGGCGCTGCCTGGGGATGCGGACGGTGGTCGTATCGCGCTCGAACAACGGGGCCATCACGGGGCCACCTTCCGGGCGGTGTCAGGGAGAACGCCGGTGCCGGGGCGCCCGATGCGGCGGCCGTTGACCGTGCGGTAGACGTCGTGACGGCATGCAGGCTGCCAGCGGTGGCCCAGGCGCTTGGCGCGGTACATCGCCTCATCCGCGCCGCGCAGCAGTCCGGGCAGTCCGGCGCCGGGGCGGTCGCTGGTACGGCAGATTCCGATGGCGGCGCTCGGATGGACGAGCGCGGTGCCGGTGTCGACCGCCGCCGACAGCTGCATCCACAGCCCGTAGAGCAGCTCGGCATGGAGGTCGGCGTCGGGCGCGAGCCGGACGACGGCGGCGAACTCGTCGCCGCCGAGGCGGCCGGCGAAGCCGCGCCGTTCTGCGCACCAGTCGGCCAGACGGCCCCCGACGGTGGCGAGCGTCTGATCACCTGCGTGGTGTCCGTAGGTGTCGTTGACGTTCTTGAAGTCGTCCAGGTCGAGCAGGAGCACGGCGGCGTACGGGTGGCCGATGGCGCGCAGGGCGCGGGCGGTGAAGGTGTCCCTGCCCATCAGCCCGGTGAGCGGGTCGGTGCGGGCGGTGCGCAGGCGGCGGGCCAGGAACAGGGCGTGTGCGGCCCAGCCTGCCACCGGGGCGGCTAACGGCAGGACTTGCAGGAGGGACGTCATAAGGCCTTCTCCTCTTCGCGTTCGTCGGCGACCTGCTCGTGGCTGTCGGCAGGGGGCGTGAGCGGCAGGGGTGCGTCAGAGTCGGTGGTCATGGGCGAGGGCTCCGGGTCAGGGCCGACGGGAGGGGGCGCGGGCGTGTCGGAGAGCGGTGGCTCGCCGACGTCGGGGACGACGGTCAGCGGGGGTGTGTGGCGGGGGACGCGCTGGGCGGCGGCGTCGCGGATGCGGGCGGCGCGACCGGTGCCGATGCCGTAGGTCTTCATCAGCCAGGTCGCCGATGCCTCTCCCCCGTCGGCCATGTGCTGCCGTGCCGCGCTGATCAGTTCGTCGTCGGACTTGCCCGGCGGCAGGGTCCGCCGCCGCTTTCCCGCGGCCGGGGAGCGGCGGGGCCGTTGCTGCTTCGGTGCGTCGGGCGCGGCAGGGGGCTGACCGGGTACGGGCGGCAGGGGTACCGGGCCGTCCTCGGCCTGAGGCTGCTGGTCCGTGGCAGCAGGGGTGCTGTTGGCGGGGGCATCGGTAGTGGGCTGGTGACGGAGGTGGGCCATGTGCACGAGCAGGCCCAGGACGACCGGCGGGATGGCGGACACGGCGACGATCAGCGGCCAGGACACCGGGATCACCCCGGCTGCGGCGGCGTGGTCGACGGCGTTGCCGGCGACCGACAGCGCGATGCCGCCGATCGCGTTGGCCTTGGCCCAGGCACGGGCGGTGCGGCTGCGGGTCGAACGGCCGAGCCACACACGCACCGCGGTCAGCGCGTACGCATCGACCGTCACCGGCAGCAGCCACGACAACCACGGCCACCAACTCGTCCGCAGAGCGAGATCCTGCAGGGCGGCATACGAGGATGCGGCGGCGGCCAGACCGACCGCGCTCATCCCCACGGCGAGCGGCCAGTCCGTCCGCACGGCAGCACCCCTGTCGCCGGAGGTGGTCGGGGCGGTCACTGGACAGCCTCCGACAGGGCGCTGAGCGTGGTGGTGGCGACGGTGGTCACGGCCTTCTTGGCGCCTTCGGCGAAGCCGGTACCGGTCAGGAACAGGCCGATCAGCAGCCCGACGACGAGGGTCGACCAGCGGTGACCGACCCACACGCACAGGGCGATGCCGATCGCGACCAGCAGCACGGTGATCGACACCGTCACCGCGGGCGCCGCCGCGGCGGCGGGCACGGTGGCCAGGGTGGGCATCACAGCAGGGGCCTCCATTCGGATGAGGGGGGAGAGGGAGAGGGGGCTGGTGCCCGCCCGGCGCGGGCTCGGCGGCCGGCGCGCCGGGCGGGAAGCAGCAGGGCCTACGGGGTGTGGCCGTTCTCGTACCGGGCGATGACCAGGGAGATCAGGCCGGGGTCGGTGGCGTAGCCGATGTAGGCGCCGTCGGTGCTCCACACGTGCCAGCAGCCGCGCAGGTGCAGGTGGCTGGTCGTGCCGACCGCGAGGTAGCGGCCGCTGCGGATCACGGGGTCCATCACGGTGTTTCCGGTGGGCGGCGGCAGGATGGCCATGGTGATCAGTCCTCTCCCTGGTCGCCCGAGGGAGTGCAGGTACCCACGCATGTGATGACGGGCTGGGCGTCGCCGAGGGTGGCCAGAGCGAGGCTGTAGTCGCTGTCAACGGTGATCTCGACGTAGTTACCGCACGAGCACGGCCGCAGCAGGACCACGACGTCGAACGTGCTGCCCCACGGATCGTCTGAGGCTGCGTGCCGGCACTCATAGGCCAAGAACATCCCGTCGCCCAGGTGGGCGACGGCCACCGGCCCCGGGCCCTCCTGCCCACCCGGATACCCGTGCCAGGCCTCCGGCGCCAGGATCAGGCCGAGGGTCTCGGGAAAGAGACAGTCCATACAGCTGACCGCCCGCTCCCGGATGTCGGCCCGCTCGCGTCGCTCACGCTCCTGGCGTTCCCTCGCCCGCGACTCATCGGCCCTGGCGCGGAAGGTGGCTGCCAGGTCCCGCAGTTCAGCAGCCAAGCCGTTGATCTCGGGCATGTCCGTTTCCTTCCGGGTGTCGGTGATCGCCTGGCGCCATTGGTCCAGGGCAGGTGTGGGCGCTGTGCGTGTGCGGCAGGGCATGTGGAGGCCGAGGAAGTCGTCGGCGGTCACGACCACGGCCCTGTGGGCGCCTCGGTGACTGAAGCTCGCCCTCTCCCCCACGGCGGCCCAGCGCTGCAGCATGTGCAGCGTGAAGCACACCGGCTCCTTGGACGGGGGCTCCTCCAAGGCCTTGGCGGCGATCTGACGCCAATCGGGAAAGTGGTCGCTTCCGGTGAGTGGGACCGCGAGGGTTGCGTGGCGGCTGCGCAGGTGCAGTACGGGTCCGCCGTCTTCCCCGTACTCGTCATGGGTCAGGGTGACGGCGTCCCGCGGGTCGGTGTCGTCCAGGAAGCGGCCCATCGAGACGGCATCGGTCGCCTCGATGTGTGCGCGCCACGGCTGTGTGGGGTGGCAGGCCTCGGCGCGGCCGATAGCCAAGGTGTGCCGTTCGGTAGCCACGGCGTACAGGTGGATGCGGTCAGCTTCGAGCACCAGGCCGCCCCAAGGCCAGTCGGTTGCCATGTGCGGCAGCACCCTGGCCACGGCCGTGCGCAGACCCGTGAACCCGGCGCCAGTCAGTTCGATGGTCATCGCGCTAATCCCTTCGTCAGGATGGGCAGGCAGGTGTGGGTCCGGGCGGCGCGGCGCCCGGCGTACTGGTTGCGGTAGGTGCGGCTCCAGCCGCAGACCCGGCAGCGGGTACGGGCGCTCACGCGAGCCGCCTCCCCACCACGCGGCCGCCGCCGGCGGTCGGCAGGTCGAGGGCCTGGTCGGTCAGTTGCGGCGTGTACTCCGGCAGCGCGCCGAGGGCGTCGAGGGTGTCGATGAGCGCGGCCATGGGCTGCTCGTCGCCGTCCCAGTACGCCGCAACGGCCGTGCGGGCGGCGGCCAGGAGCTCGTCGTGGGCGTGTTGCAGCGCGGTGAACCGGCGGGTGAGGTCGTCGAGTTTGGACATGAGGACACAGCCTCCGGAGGAATCGGGAGTGCTGCCGGGCCCGCGCGGACAGCGCGAACCAAGCCCTCCGGGCAGAACCCGGCAGCACAGGAAGGACAAGGAGGGGAGTGCGTCAGCGGCGGCGGGTGTGCCGCGGGTCCTGCGTGCTGTTCAGGAGCGAGCGCAGGACGACGGTCACGACCGCCAGCGACAGCGCGGCCACCGCGACGGACGCGGCCACGACGGCGACCGACAGCAGGAGCGCGACCAGGACGACGCCGGTCACCAGTACACCACCGGCGCCCAGGGCCACCGCCGCACCCGGCGACAGCCGCGACATCTCGCGGGAGCGGCCCGCGGTGTGATCGCAGCGACAGACCGCGCAGTGATGCCCGGCGCTGGCCTGCGGCATCGAAGCCGGGGACGGGAAGACTTGGTTCCCGAACGCGTCGAAGACGGCCGGGACCTGCGCGCGGTCGCCGGGCAGCGGCTCGCGGGGCGGGAAAGGCGTACTCATGCCGCCGCCCTCCTGCCCTTGAGGGCCTGGCGCTCGTCCACGGTCAGACCGCCGAACACGCCGTACCTCTCGTCATTGGCGATCGCACGGGCCAGGCAGGCCTCACGAACCAGGCACCTGCCGCAGATGCGCTTCGCCAGCGCAACGGCACCAGGGGCCCCGTCGAAGAACAGCTCGGGCTCTTCTCCAGCGCACGCTGCGCGGTCAACGACCCCGAGGTCCACGCCGGGAACGGTTCGCCCACCCGGCGGCAGGATGTGCGGCGACACCCACGGCCCTTTGGCGAGCCGCAGATGCGGCCGGGACGAACCGCGGACGGTCGTGCTGGTGCGCCTCACCGCAGCACCCCCGACCGCTCGGCACGCGACCGCGGCAAGAACTCGCACCCGCAGGCCCCGCACAGCTCCCGCGCCGCCGTCCGGCACCGCGAGACCTGCACCAACCGGGCACAGCGGGGGCACGGCATCGTCCGGCACACCGGACGCCGGTCGTATCCGGGCACGGCGGGCATCACGCCACCGCCTCGTCGACACGGACCTCGTCGGTCGCCAGGGACACGGATGCGAAGACGGTGACGTCGAGCCCCTGCCGGTGGCCGCGGGCCGTGAAGTGCCAGTGCCCGTCGGACATCTGCTTGAGGAGCGGCTCGGTGCCGAGCGCCCTGGCCACGCGCGCCACGGACGGGAACAGCACGTCGGACGGCAGGAACGAGAACTGCACGTGGAAGCTGTCCGAGTCCACCGTCAACGACGGTGCCGGCAGCCCCGGGAACATCTCCAGGAAGCTGGCCACCTTGCCTAAGACCACCGGGAGATCGGCGGCCGCCGGGGCGGACTTGCACCGGGGCAGGGACGTACGCTGGTCAAGCACTGTGAACTCCTCTTCACAGGAAGCGGGAGCGGCGATCTACTTGGCGGTGGGCGCCGCTCCCGGCATCGATTCCGGGCCCCTGACGGCACAGCTGTGCAGGGGCTTTTTGCGCCCCATCTGGTGCGCACCAGTAGCGTCCTCCTGGTGCGCACCAGATGCAAGAGGTTCGGCGAAGGTCCGCTGAACTCATCCCGGCGGCACACTCCCAGGGAATCGCATGACCCAACTCCCTGCCAGCCAACAAGTCTTAACAAGTTGACGGTTAACCCCTCCCCACCTGCAGCAACGTGAGGCATGCTGCTTCCCAGAACCCAACAGGTCTCTGCAATAGGGGCGTTGAATGTGAACGAGGGACTCCGACAGGCCAGGTTGGCGAAGGGCTGGTCGCAGGAACGGCTAGTCCGAGAGATCGAACGGTACGCGAAGCAGCACCTCTCGAACGTAGCCTCAACAGCCAGCCTGCGGGTCTACGTCTCCGAGTGGGAGAACAGCCGGCGCTCCATCTCCCCGAGGTACGCAGCCGTGCTGCGGAGCCTGCTCGGGATCACTGACAACGAGCTGATGAGCCAGCCAAATGCCGAAACAGAGTCTCTCTCTGTCGTCGGCGGATACGACGACCTGGTAAGCCGCATCGAGTCTGCTCGCAGCGTGAGCTTGACCATGGTCGATATCTTCATGAGCCAGACAGAGTTACTGCGTACGGTCGACAGGCAGATGGGAGCCAGTGGCCTCGTCGACCAGATGACCGGGCACCTCTCGACGCTCGAAGACGCGCTCACGTTCGCCGTCCTCCCCGAGACTCGGCGACCGGTTGCACGAGCCTTGGCCGGCGCTGCGACTCTTGCCGCGTGGCAGGCACTCGACGTTGGTTCGGTGGAGCGCGCATGGCGACACTACGAGTTAGGTAAACGGGCAGCTCAAGAGGCGAACGAGCCGATGTACCTCGCCCATGCCATAGCGGAGCAGGCTTACGTGCTGTGTGATGCGGGACGCCCTGAGCTGGCCGTCGACCTTGTCCGGGACGCTTGGCGCGCAGGTGCCGACCGGCTGTCGCCCCGCCTGCAGGCCTGGCTCCATGCAGCAGAGGCCGAGATCTGTGCGCGTGCCGGCCTGGCCGACGACTGCCGCCGGTCGCTGGACCTGGCCGTCGACGCCCTACCCGGCGGGGTTGAGGACCGCGACCCAGACATGCTGAGCATCTTCCTCAACAGCGCGCACTTGACGCGCTGGCGCGGCAATGCACTCGCGATTCTCGGCGACGATCAAGCCGTGAGCAGCCTCTACACGGCCTTGGAGAGGCGTGATCCGTCGTTCATTCGGGCCACAGCTGGCCTGCGGTGCGACCTCGCTCAGGCACATCTCGCTCGCGAGGAGTACGACCAGGCGCAAGAGCACCTGCGACAGGCTCGATTGCTGGCGAGCCGCACCGGGTCGGTACGGCATCGCCGGCGAATCGAGCAGCTCACGAAGCGGCTGTAACGGAACCCGTCCGGCGATTGGCCAGCAGGTGGAGCAGCGCGACTAGCGTTCCGGAGCCCATGAGCTCGTCACGCGCCATGAGGCCTGGGATGTCCGACAAGGGCACCCAGGCCACGTGGCCAGCCTCTTCCACGTCCGTGGGATCCCCAACGTGTTCGGCCCCGCGCCCCACGAAGATCTCATGAGGCGAATCAACCATGCCGACCATGGGCTGATAGGTGACCACGTGCTCCAGCCGAGCCGGACGCCAGCCCGTCTCTTCTTCCGTCTCACGCATGGCCGTCGCAAGAGCTTCTTCCCCCGCGTCCACAATGCCGCCGGGGAGCTCCCACCCCCACTTATCCGGCACGAACCGGTACCGCCAGAGCATCAAGACTCGGTCCTGATCATCCACCACGGCGGCGATGGCAACATGATGCAGCCGCACAACATGGTGCTCGAACCGCTCCACCCCTGGTGGCTCGACGTCGACGAGCGCGAGCTGCACCCAGCGGTTGTCATAGATGGTCCGCTCCCCATGGATCTGCCACGGCTCAAGCGGACCTGGCGAGCTCGTACTGACTCTTGCGGTCACAGCAGGGCGGGGCGACACGAGGTATGAGCTGCGATTTCGCACCTCCACAACTCCTTCAGCCACAAGCCGCGCAAGTACCTGACGCAGGGCCGTGCGCCCGATGTCAAGTTGCTCCGACAGCGTGCGTTCCGACGGCAACTTGTCCCCGGGCGAGAGCTTCCCTGCCGTGATCCACTCCCGGATCGTCTTGTCGACCCGCTCGGTCTTCGGCCCCATCCTCTGAGCACACCCCCGACTCGTATACGACACAGCCACTGCTGTGACCTAGAACGTTCCTAGGCTGATCCTGGCATGTACGGAGGGCTGGCCGAAGGGCCCGGTGGGGTCAGACCCCTGAACCGCCAACCTCGCTCACCCGTCGGTTGACTCGCCCGCAGGGAGCATGAATCTCCGGCTCTGCCCGACGAATGAACCTCCCAACAACGCTGTCCGGCCCGTAGCGGCTGACGATCTCCGTGATGCGGTCACCGGGGGTGGTGCAAGCACCATCCGGCGTCGTGGTCATATCGCAGAACATCAGGGCGTCAACCAGGCGGGCTTCTTCGACCTCGAACTCCGACGCGAGCGCGTCACGCAGACCACGTTCCTCCGCCTCAAGCAGCGCACACGAATGGTGGGCGACCAACCTCACAATGCGCTCGTCGGCCCCGACGACGTGGCGCAGGAACCGGGCGCCGTCTAAGGGGTGGAAGCCCGTATGCCCAGCCGAGGCGAGTACCCGATGTCGTGCAGCACGGCTGCAGCTTCCAGCAGTTCAGCATCGCTGCCCAGGATCGAGGCCAGGTTCCTGGCCCGCTCCTGTACGCCGCAGGAGTGCACCCAACGGCGCGGAAGCGGTTCGGCCAGCAAAGACTCCGCAAGCTCGTACGCCCAAGAAATCAGCCCCACGAGATGGGGACTACGGGCTCGCGAGGGCTGAGATCAGAGGCTTCTCAAGGGTGACGGTCGACCGCACTCGCCGACCGGGTTGGCGAGCAGGTGGAGCAAGGCGAAGAGCGTGCCCGAGCCCATCGGCTCGTCCCGAGCCATCAGCCCGGGGGTGTCGTTGAGCGTCACCCAGGCAACGTGGCCAAGCTGGCCCTCGGCAATCCGGCCAATGGGCTGAATGACCCATCTTTCACCTGATGGGTAACCATTCACCAATTTACACAAGCTTCAGAAGAACGCATCAAAGCGCCCTCCGCTCGAACTGGTAAGCGCTCCACTTAGACCAGGCCCGGAGTTTCACGAAACCGCCCCCGCGGAAAACCCAACCCTGCCATACTAGGCCCTAGAAATCCCGACGGCTAAGGTTTGGTACGCCAGGAGAATATTGATGCGCTTACGATTCAGGCCACCACTCCCCAAGTGGCACGAAAGCATCAAATCTCACTTTCCAGAATGCGATCAAATCGTCTACCGCCTCCTCTCCGCAGAACAAAGACGAGCCAGATTCTACGGAAATGCTTCTGTATTCTGGTTCCGCCTGATCGGCGGCATCGAAGTAATCTTAGGCGTCTTACTGCCCCTACTCTTTATCTACCAGGAAACGCGAGACAATACACCACTGCTTGCAACTGTCAGCGTTTCAATCTCAGCTTCTGCTGCACTAATGGCATTCTTCGGATGGAGGCAGACTTGGGGCACCTACAAGGCGCAAAGCATTCTCCTCACTTCGGTGATCGGAAAATGGGAACTGACTCTGATTGAAATCATCCACAGTGACGTAGCGGATAAGAACAAACAGGCACTCACAGCAACTCGCGAAGCCGTAGAAAGCCTCTGTAGCAGCCTTAGCCAACAGCACGAATTTTACTTCTCGTCGATCCAATCACCCGACAGCATTATCAACGTGATCAACAAAAGAAACGAGAACCGAGGACACTCAGCCCCAGAAGCAGGAACTCCACACGCCGACCGAAAATGACCTGACAGAGACCGTTCCGGAGCGAGCACCTGAGTGTCGCAGTTCATAAACACCGCTATCGGAGCCGTAGGCGTGCTTGCCGGCGTCAGCATCACAGGCGGGTTCACCCTATTAAAGGGCCGACAGGAGAACCGCGCTAAGGCTCTCGACCTACAGGAACAGAGAAGCGCTCGCCACCGAGAGACTCGCCGGGAAGCCTACGTTCGCTTCTTGACTCAGCTATCCATGGTGGAACAATCATCAAAGGCCATCTGGAAACGCCCCTTCAGGGACATGGCCACGACAGAAGGACCAGAGGCCGAGCTACTCGAATACAGTTCACTGGTAGACGCCTTACACAAGGATTTCGATATCGTTTGCCTGGAAGGGCCAGGCAACGTCGCAAATTCCGCAAGAAGATTGCTCGAAGACACTCTCGAAGAGCGATCCGTCTTAACGCGCACGGTAATCGAGGCCCTAATGAACATCACCCCGGAGAACCAGGGATTCACCCTAAGCCGGTCACCTGCGAGCACTTCCGAGGATTTCCAAGAAATCATGACCCGCCGACTAGAAAAGCGCTACGACTTCTTGCTCGAAGCGCGTAACGCACTTTAGTTCTTATCACTAGCGAGTCCGGAAGCATAGGAGACATGGTCTGGGCCATGCGCGGGCCACCGGCCTCCACAACGTGCTTCACCTCTGCTCCGGCGCAACTCAACCGTACTCTCGGACGGCCGCCACCGACAGACGAAGTCTGCTGGCCATCGAACCCAGCAACGTCTACTGCGGCACCCTCGTCGCACCCCGGCCCGCTCGGATGCCCCCACTTCGCCCTATGTGCGCCCTACCCATCGTCCGACCCTCGATGAAGAGTCAGCGCTGTGCCCGGACTGGAGGGCGGTGGCCGAACACGTAGGGGAGGCGGATGACAGTGGCGAATGTTTCGCAGAAGTGTGGGGCTCGGACCAAGGCCGGCAAGCGGTGCCAGCGGGCGGTCTCGCCCGGGACATCACGCTGTTGGGAGCATCCTGGCGAGTGGACCAAGCGCGGTCAGATCAACCGGAAGCTGAAGGAGCTCAAGGAGGCCAGGGCGCAGTTGAACAAGTCTCGGAAGAGGTGATCTGATGCCCGCCTCGGGGAGCCAGGGAGGGAGCCACCCGGGGTGGTGTCGGCGGGCTGTCCGCGGACGTCCGTGGACGGTTTCGCCCGCCGGTCCGGCAGCAACGCCGCCCCCGCCAGCAGCCCGGACGAGCACTTCTTACACATGACGTAGCCTGCGCGCCGAGCATGATCCGGACCAACGCCGGGCCAACAGCACGGTGTCAGTGCTCAGAACTCGGCATCTGTGCTGGTCAACACCCCGGCCTCCGCCGCTCCCCCAGCAGACGAAGAACCTGCTGGTGTCGTACTCCCCGAAGAAGCTGGGCTTCTTCTAGAAGCGCGACAGCCCCCGACAGTCGCGGCCGCAGGGCCCGGCCCGCTCAGCGCCGCGCGGCCCCGCACCGCGGCAGGCTCGCCGCCGCCCTGCCCCTCAGACAGCGCTGAGTGGATGGGCGGCCGTGGCGGAGCGCGGAGGCCAGGCGCACGGGGCCAGGATGCCGAGGACGTAGGCGCGGGCGACGAGGGCCGGGCGGGTCGCCGCCCCCAGGACGTGCCGCAGGCGGCTGAGGTGGTAGTCGACCGTCTGCCGGGACAACTGGAGCGAAGTGGCGATGTCGCCGTTGCTGCTGCCCTCCGCCAGGAGGGAGAGGATGCGGACCTGCGCGGCGGTGAGCGGCGCGTGCGCCTCGTGGGCGAGGCTCTGGTGGGTGACGACGGCCCAGACGTGCCGGGCCCGGGTGGCGGAGTGGCCGATCGTCGTCAGGTGGAGCCGCGCGCGGCGCCGCAGCCCCTGGGCGTCCACGAGCACCGCGGACGTCTCGACCCTTCTGGTGCGGCGCGCTATCAGGCCGTTCCAGCGCCGGTGCAGCCGGTCGAGACCGGGTTCCGGGGCGAGCAGGGTGTGCGCGCGGCGGCCGACCAGATCGTGCGGGCTGATCCGGAACAGTTCGGCCGCCGCCGCGCTCGCCTCGACCACGCGCCCGTTCGCCGAGAGCAGCGCGCAGGGCAGGCCGCTGTGGTCGCGCAGGGCCTCCAGGTTCTCCTCGGCCTCCTGCCACTGGACCGTGGCGCGCAGGTGGTCCGTGACGTCCACGTAGATTCCGGCGACGCAGGTCTGCGCGTTCTCCCGTACGGGGAAGCGGTGGCCCACCGCCCGGCCCGCGCTGCCGTCCTGGCGCCGGTAGCCGAGGGTGTGCCGTACCGGCGTGCCCCGGCTGAGGACCTCCTGGTCGAGGGTGCGGAACCGGTCGGCCTCGGCGGGCTCGTCGAGGTCCTCTATGTACTTGCCGACGACCTGTTCCGGGACCGTGCCGTAGAGGTGCCCGTAGGCGTGGTTGGCCCACAGGTAGCGTCCGTCCTTGTCGCGGATGAAGGCGGCGGCCGGGGCGAGGTCCACCAGGTCCGCGAAGGCCGCGTGTCCGCGCGGGGCCTCGGTGCGGGTGCCGGCCTCCACCGCGAGGCCGCGCGCACGGCCGTGGGTCCGGCCCTCGCCCGGGAGCCGGCTGACGTCGAAGGCGCGGCCGTCGAACCGGATCCGCCGGCGGCCCTCCCGCGGCGAGTGCCCCGGGTCGGGGAGTTCCCGGCGCAGCCGGTCCAGGAAGCGCCGCGCCGTGCCGGTGTCGGTGAAGGCGCCGCCTCCCTGTTCCAGTACCTGCCACGCCTCGTCGGCTTCCCACCAGAACACGGGAAGGTGCTCGAGCAGTGCCTTGAGACCGGAATCGTCCACAGCGCTCTCCGTCCGTATACGACTGGCTGACGCTCAGTCATACGGCGTTGGATATCCCTCCCCCACTCCGCACATGCCCGGATCCCGGCCGGGTGCCGCCGCGCCGGGAGCCGCCGTGGAGGCGGAGGATCCCCGGGACTCAGGCAAATGCCTGAGTCCCGGGGGTTCACGGAGGCGTCGCGGGCGGTCGCGGCCTGGTCTCCTGGAGTGAGCGGGTGAACACGCCCCGCCACGCGGGCCGGAGAGCCACCGGACTCACCGCACGTTCCCCCGCATACGGCGATCCGTCGAAAACCGGACGATTGGAGACGAACTTCAGTGAGCAAGGTGCTGTTAGTGCATGCCAAGGGTGGTCCGCCGCTCGGTCACGTCCTGTCCCGGACGGCCGCGAAGGCGGAAGTGCACCTGCTGGCGCTCAGCGCTCTTCCTCCCGCCGTGGCGGGCTCCGCCCGCAGACTGTGCGCCTCGGTCATGACGCCTGCCGGCGCGCACCGCTCCGACCTGGTGTCCCTGATCGTCGCGCGAGCCGAGGCGGTGGGCGCGGACGCGGTGCTCACCTTCTCCGAGTACGCGGTCGTGGCCGTCGCCGAGGCGTGCGAGGCGCTCGGGCTCGCGGGGGCGGGCGGTGCCTCCGCGCTCGCCCGCGACAAGCGGCTGATGCGCCGCACCTGGCAGCGACACGGGCTGCCGCAGCCCGAGTTCCGTCCCGTGGACACCGAGGCCGACCTGCACGCGGCGGCTCGCTCCCTGCCCGGCCCGCTGCTCCTCAAGGCGGCCTGGAGCGCCGGCTCCACCGCGCACCAGATCATCCGCTCCCCGCACGAGGTGCCGGCCGCCTGGGCCCGCTCCTGTGACGTGATGGCCGAATCGGCCCGGCTGGGCTACGCGGAGCTGCATGTGGCCGAGGCCGACGCGGACTACGTGGTCGAGCAGATCGTCACCGGCACCGCGTCGGACTGGTTCGACGAGCCCGGCTGGGGCGACTACGTCAGTGTCGAGGGCGTCGTGGCGAACGGCACCTTCCACCCGGTGTGCCTCAGCGGGCGGATGCCCACGGTAGAGCCCTTCACCGAACGCGCGAGCATCACCCCCGCCCCGCTGGCCCGGGACGCCCAGGACCGGATCGTGGACCTCGCCCGCCGCGCGGTCGACGCCCTCGGCCTGCGCGACTGCGGGACCCACACCGAGATCAAGCTCGGCGCCGGCGGCAGCATGTGGCTGATCGAGACGGCCGCCCGGTTCGGCGGCGCGATGACCGTGCCGCAGATCGAGGAGGTCTTCGGGCTCGACCTCGTCGGCATGCTCGTCGACCACCTCCTCGGACACCCGGTCGCATGGCCCGAGCGGGCCCTCACCCCGGCGCGGGCGCGCGGCGCGGCGGGCTCCCTCGTCGTCCTCGCGGTCGACGGCCGCGGCCGGGCCTGGCAGGACCGCAAGGTCTGGGACTTCCCCGCCGTATCGGCGGACATCCCCCTCAGCCGGGGCAGCCGCCTGTCGGTGGTCGAGGAGAGTTCGCTCGCCGACGGCAGGGTGGTGCCCGTGTACGACCCGGCCGCCGGTGCCAACACCATGGCGGCCCTGTGCCTGCTCTCCGCCGCCGACGCGCGGACCGTGCTCCGCGACTTCGAGACCCTGGTGGACGCCCTGCCCCGGGTCCTGCCCGCCGCTCAGCCCGAGGAGGTTTCGGCATGACCGCCCAGCTGCTCACCGGTGCCGCCGAACCGGTCACGGACCGCACGGTCGTCGGCGAGAACCTCTCCCTGCCGCTCTTCCGCACCCTCTCCGGGGTCCTGGCGGGACACCCGTACCTCAAGGTCGTCGTCGACCGTGCCGAGAACACCTGGCACCTGCTCGACACCGCCGCGCACCCCTTCCACGTCGACTACATCGCCACCCGCGTTCTGGGCATGGACCTGACCACGCTCGACGCGGACCTCGACGCCTTCAACGCCTCCGTCTACATGGACCCCGGGCGTCGCTTCCTGCTCGGTGTGCTGTCCCTGCACACCGAGCAGGACACGGACGACCGCGAACGCACGTTCCTCGTCCTGGAGACGACCGAGGCCGACACCATGCACGGCGAACTCCTCACGTTCTTCTACGCGTTCGTACGAGCACGGGTCGACGGCCGGCTGCCGCTGCTCCTCAAGCCCGCCAACCACGGGCAGGAGGAGGAACTGGCGTCGATCAGCGAACGGTGCGTGCCGCGCATCCTCAGCCACGAGCTCTTCGGTTCCCGGACCCGCGCCCCGCTCAATCCCGGCGAGGCCACCGGGCGGCTGCGGTTCTTCCGTACGCGCGAGGAGTACGCGGCGGCGGAGGCCGGGCTCGGCTGGGCGGACATCGTGGCCATGCCGTGCCTGCCGGACGACGTCCCCCGGGTCGCCGGATTCCTCAACACCGCGCCGATCACCCCGCTCTCGCACACCAACGTCCTCGCCTCCGGCTGGGGCATACCCAACGCGATCGTGCGCGACCTGGAACAGCTCGTCGACAAGGACGGCCTGGACGGCGCGTGGGTCCGCTACCGGGTCCGCGAGGACGGGATATCCCTCGAACGGCTCGACCACGAACCCGACCTGCGGGCTCCGGCCTGGCACCAGCAGCGCATACGCCTCGACCCGCCGCTGCTCGAAGACGTCCCCGTGCTGGCCCTGCACCGGCTGCGCGGCGCCGACCGCGACCGCTACGGCACCAAGGCGGCCAACCTCGGCGAGCTGCACCACGTACTCGACAGCCGCACGGCCGACCTGACCGCCTTCTACGGGCGGCCCCGCCCGCCGCGCGAGGACCTCTACGGGCATCTCGCGGCCCGCCTCGGCCTGAACGCGCCCTCCCTCGCCGAACTGCGCTCCGCTGCCGCCGCCTTCGTGGCCACGACGGTCGGCGCCCCCGAAGGCGTCGCGCTGCCCTTCGCGCTCCAGCAGCACTTCCTGGCCTCCTCCCCCGCCCTCCAGCAGGGCATCGGCAAGCTCAAGATGGCACTCGAACTCGACGCCACCGACGTCCTGGACTCGCTCTGCCTCCAGCTCCAGCACCTGATCCGGCACACACCCGTCCCCGAGTCGGTCACCCGGCAGATCAGCCAGGCCCTTCCCGCCCCCGCCGACCCGCGCGGCCGCCTGGTGGTGCGCTCCTCGTCCAACGCCGAGGACCTTCCGGGGTTCTCCGCGGCGGGCGTCTACGACTCCGTCACCACCGCCCGCGGAGCCGGCGAACTCCTGGACGCCGTACGCCAGGTGTGGGCCTCGCTGCTCTCGCCCCGCAGCGTGCGCCTTCGCCACCAGGTCGGCATCTCCCTGGACGACACCTACATGGGCGTCATCGTCCAGGAGTACGTCCCCGCCTCGCTCGGCGGCGTTCTGGTGACCTGCGACCCGACCCGTCGCGAGGACTTCCGCAACGTCTACCTCAACTGTTCCCCCGGCTCCCCGGAGCGGGTGGTCGAGGGTTCGGTCCTGCCGCAGCAGTACCTGTACAACACCGTGGAGGGCGGCGGCCGTACCGTCGCCCTGGGTTCCTCGGGCGACGGGCTCTCCGCCGCCACCCGTGCCCGGCTCGCCGACCTGTGCCTGACCGGGCGGCTCCTCCAGTCCCACTTCAGCGGGTCCGACGTGGACCGGCCGCTGGACATCGAGTGGCTGATGACCGACCGGGGCGGCTTCCGGCTGGTCCAGGTCCGCCCGTACGCGCTGTGAGGGCGCGCACCGGCCGGCGGGGGGCGGGCACCGGCCCGACCGTCACCGCCCGCCGGATCATCCGGCTCAACTACGGCTTCCAGCTGCTGTTCAACCTGCTGTGGTGGATGCCGGTGTTCTACGCCTACCAGAAGGCGGCCGGGCTCTCGGACGGGCAGATCTTCGGCATCCAGAGCATCTACTACGTGGCCTTCTGCCTGTTCGAGATCCCGACGGGCCTGATCGCCGACCGGATCGGCACCCGCAACTGCCTGCTCGCCGGCGCGGTGGTCATGACCGCGGCGAACCTGGCTCCGGTGGTCAGCGCCTCCTACACCGGCTTCCTCGTCCACTTCCTGGCCATCGCCGCGGGCCGTTCCCTCACCTCGGGAGCGGCCAGCGCCTACCTGTACGACGGTCTGCGCGCCGAGAAGTGCGACGAGCACTACCTGAGGGCGGAGGGCACCGCTCGGGCGCTGGGGCTCGTCGCGAAGGTCGTGTGCTGGCCGCTGGTCGGGCCCCTGATGGCCGTGGCGCATCCGGCCCCGTACGTGCTCAGCGCCGCCAGCGCGGCGGGCTCCCTCGCCTGCGCCGTCGCGCTGCCCCGCCTCGCGGGTGCGGGCGGCGGTACGGGGAAGACGGACGGAGGGCACGGGGGCGGTGCGTTCCTGCGGGACGCGGGCGCCGCGCTGCGCTGTGTCGCCTCCTCGCGATGGCTGACCCTGGTGATGGTGCAGGGCGTGGCGGTCTTCACCCTCTCCCGGATCTGCCAGGTCAACCTCTTCCAGCCGATCCTGCTGGACCACGGCATCGCGGAAGCCTCGCACGGCAGTGTGATGGCGGCGATGACGGTGGCGGAGGCGGTGGCATCGGCCCGTCCGCAGTGGCTGAGCCGCCGCCTGCCACCGGTCGCCTGGGTCTCGCTCCTCAGCCTCGCGCTGGCGGGCAGCCTGGCGGCCATGACATTCGGCGGGCCGTGGGCCGTCGTCGCGCTGCTCTGCCTGTTCGCCGCCGCGACCGGCTTCGCGTACCCGATCCAACGCAAGCTGGTGAACGACGCGGTGCCCACGCACGCCCCGCGCGCCACGCTGCTCTCGGTCGAGAGCATCGTGGACCGCGCGGTGTGCGCACTGGCCGCGATCGCCGCGGGCGCCTATCTCGCCGCCGGGCGCCTGGACGCCTTGCTGTGGCACAGCGCGGTCGCCACGGCGGTGCTGCTCGGGATCTTCCAACTGCTTTTGCGCAGCGGGGTGGTCAGGCGGGAGAGCCCCGGCCGAGGAGTTCGACCAGGCGGACCGGGAGAAACGCGGGCCGGTGCGGCCGACCGACCTGGTACGGCACGAAACCGAGCGAGGAAGCCGCTCTGACCTCCTCGGCCGTCTCCGCCTGATAGACCACTCGGCAGCGGCCCGAGCCGGCCTTCGCCCGCTGCCAGAGGGCGGGGGCCGGTTTGCGTTCCGCCTCGGTACGCGGGGTGAGGACGCGGTCGCCGAAGTCCTTCCAGGCGAAGGGCGCGGGCCCCCGCCAGGTGGCGTCGACCTCCTGCCGCAGCCTGGCGGCGCGCTCGGCGTCGGTCGTGCCCCAGGAGGGCGGCACATTGGTGATCAGGCCGACGGGAATGCGGCGCAGGCGCAGGGCAGCCAGATAAGAGGCCGCGCCGGGTTGATAGCCGGTGCTGCCGTCGTCGGCGGTGTGCACGAGGGTCTCGCCCAGGTCGAAGTACACGATGGGGCAGGCCCATTCACGCGCGGCGGCAGCCGTTCTCGTGA
The DNA here is from genome assembly GCF_002192455.1 of Streptomyces albireticuli. Classification (NCBI taxonomy): domain Bacteria; kingdom Bacillati; phylum Actinomycetota; class Actinomycetes; order Kitasatosporales; family Streptomycetaceae; genus Streptomyces; species Streptomyces albireticuli. The sequence continues at coordinate 6,350,725 of NZ_CP021744.1, read as the reverse complement.
CTCCGCTCACGTCTTCGGGCAGCGCCGCGCTCACCGTGGCGCTGAGCACGACCCACACCAGAGCCGCGCTCAGCGCGAGGCTTGTCCGCACGGAGCCCTTGGAGGCGGATCTGTTCATACGTCGTCGCCCTTTCCTCGTGCACACCGGTCCACCACGCCTTACCCGCGCACACCGCGTGTCACCCGGTTCTCGCGGGGCCGTCCTCGGAGATCACCGCACCGGCGGCCCCGGGAACCCGCACTCGGTCGCCGACGGGACGGGCTCCACGAGTCCGGACCGTTCCCGGCGCGCCAGGTGGGAGCGGATTCAGTCAGGTAGAGGGCTCTTGAATTCACCTCTGTCACGACTGCCTTCAAGGGCAGTTTGCGACCCACTGGTGGCACTCACTCACCCCACGGCGCACAAGTGCACAATTTTCACTCCAGCCGCACGCCACTGGGGCAAATACTTGTATCCAGCAAGGCCAAGTCAGGAGTTTTTTCGCAACTACGGCAGCGATACGGCATGAGTTTTCCGCACCCGGCGTCATCGGTGTCCGATTTTTCACTCCCTTGTCCTCCACGACGCTGGAAGCGGGTGGACGGCAACACGGCCGGAAAGCGGCCGGCAGAGCGGGAATCCCCTCGACGACGGGAGCTTGACGATGACCACCGTGTCCTCGAACGAGTCGCCCCCCGGGGGGGACGGCGCACGTCACCATCCCGCCGACCTCACCCCGTCCCGCACCCCGCCTGTACTCCCCCGCAGGCCGCCGCTAACCTACGCGCTGCGCTCGAGCGAACAGCACGACTCGGTGGGCCCCAGGTCAACGGCCTGGTCCCACGTCGGTCCACGGAATGAGGACACATGAGGTCGAGCTTCCGCGTGTTCGGAGTACTTGCTTCCGCTACGGCACTGCTGCTCGGGGTCACCGAAATGACCGGCGCGTCCGCCGCCGACGCCGGCGCCGGCGGCCCTGCCGTCGAGGTCACGCCCGGGGCGGAGCGCCACTGGATGCGCAACTTCAACAGTGCTCAGTGCCTGGCCGTGCCGGGTGGGAGCACACAGCAGGGCACCGGGCTGATCCAGTGGCCCTGCGGGAACTGGCACGATCAGTCCTGGAGCTACTACAACGAATGAACACCGGCGCCGGGCCCCCTTCGTCACACCGCGCGCGGGTCATCGTGTCGCCGGCTCGCGGGGTTCCACGGTCATCGGCAGGTGGTCCGGGTGGACGTCTATCGTGGCCGTCTTGCGGACGCGGGTGCCGGGGATCGGGCACAGGCGCCAGCGCTGGCAGATGACGGCCGCCGCCACCAGGGCCTCCGTGAAGGCGTAGGTGTTGCCGATGCACTTGTGGGCGCCGGCGCCGAAGGGGATGAAGGCGCCCTTCGGCAGGGCGGCCGACCTGGCCGTGAGCCAGCGGTCCGGGTCGAAGGTGTCGGGGGCGGGGAACCAGCGGGCGTCGTGGTGGAGGGCGTACGGGCTGTAGAGGACCTCCCCGCCCGCGGGGATCACGACGTCCCCCAGCCGGACCGGCGCGAGCGTACGCCGCGTGAACATCCACACCGCGTACAGGCGCAGCACCTCCATGACGACCCTGCCGGTGAACTTCAGGGCCGGCAGGTCCTCGTGGCGGGGCGGGCGGCCGCCCAGGACGGTGTCCAGTTCCTCGTGCACCCGGGCTTCCGCCTCCGGGTCGCGGCCCAGTTCGTGGAAGAGCCACGCCAGGGTCGCGCCGGTCGTCTCGATGCCCGCTATCGCGAAATTGATCACCTGGTCGTGGATCTGTCGGTCCGTCAGCCCCGCGCCGTTCTCGTCGCGCAGGGCCAGCAGCATCGACAGCAGGTCCCCGTGGTCCTTGCCCTCCCCCCGGTACGCCGCGATCGCCCCGTCCACGGCCTCGCCCATGTCGTCGATCGCCCGCGTGAAGCGGCGGTTCCCCGGGGTGGGCAGCCTGGTCCACCACTCGGGCAGGATCGTACGGACCATCGCGCCGCGCAGCAGGACCGGGACGCTGCGCTGGACCGCCGCGGCGGCCTCGCGCGTGAACCCCACCGTGAAGAGGGTGTTGGTCAGCATCGCGAACGAGAGGTCGTTCATCACGTCCGTCACCGGGAGCACCTGGCCCGGCCGCCACCGCGCCACCGCCTCCTCCACGGCCTCGCGCACCAACGGGGTGTAGTCCGCCACCTTCCCCCGCTGGAAGGCCGGCTGGAGCGTGCGGCGCTGCTTGACGTGCGCCGCGCCCGACACCGTCCCCACGCCCCCGCCGAAGAACAGCGCCGCCTTCTCGAAGAGCCGGCCCCGTTCGAAGTGCCGGGCGTCGTCGACGAGGACGCGCTGCACCAGCTCCGGGTGGGTGACCGCGTGCACGGGCAGCGGACCCAGCCGGAGCCGTACGACGTCGCCGTGCGCGGCCAGCGAGGTGACGAAGTCGAGCGGGCTCCTCATCATCGACAGCGCGTGCCCCGCCACCGGCCACGCGCCCGGCACCGGCGGGGCGGCGCGCGGCGCGGGAGGCGGCGCGCCGGCCGGGCCGCCCGACCTGCCGCTCTCCGGCCCGGTCCCGCGCTCGGACTCCCGGCCGGTCCGGAGGCCGGCCTCGCGCCCCGAACCGTGGTCCTCGCCCGGCCGGCCCTCGGGCTCGCCCCCTCGCCCCCTCGCCCCCGGGTCCTCCCTCGAGCCGTCCTTGCCGTTCCCTTCCTGGCATGTCCCCACCGGGTTCCCCCCTCGTCGGCCGGCGTCATAGGACGCCGTGCTCCATATGCGCGAATTCCTTCTCCCGCGGCTCCCCCGCACAGCTCGGCCGCCATGCCACGCGCACCCGCACCGCGCTGCCGTCCTCCGTCACCTGCACCGGCGCATAGCGCGGCGACAGCTCGTGCGCGCGCGTGATGCCCACGAGCAGATGCTGGTACGCCTCGAACCACCACGCCAGGGCCGGCACGCGCGCGCAGACGCGGTGACCCAGGGCGCAGACGTCCCCCAGGGTCCCGGCGTGCATGCGGGCGACCTCCCGGCACGCCTCGATCTCGCTGACGCCCTGCTCGCGCGCGAGCAGGGGGACGAGGTTCGGCATGCCGTCGTTCGCGTCCTTCTCCACCCCGTACAGGTCGTTGAAGTAGACGTACAGCTCCTCCGCCAGGTGGTACGCGGTCCGGATCTCCCTGCCGTGTTCCGCCGCGGACAGCTCCCTGCCGTACGCGTACTGGAGGAGGTCGAGCCAGACCTGCTGGCCGGCGGTGCGGTGCCGGACGGCGAGGTACACGTCGCTGCCGGGGTACCGGCCCCGCGACCTCACCATCGCGGCCTCGTCGTTCGTGGAGCGGTACCACGCGGTGAGGTTGGCCCCGAACCTCCGGAGCCACCGCTCGCTCATGCCCGCCCGCCGGAACTCCTGGCCCAGGTCCCACCAGGCGTGGGCGTAGCGGTCCGCTCCCGGCCCGCCGGGCGGGGCCACGACGCCGCGGACCGCCCGCCCCATCCGCTCGGCCTCCCCGTCGGCCGTGCCGCGCCCTTCTATCCGGTCGTCGTGGAAGGCCCACAGCGCCAGGAGCCTGGCGATGGTGGTCTGGCGGTCCGGCGGGGCGAGCGGGTAACTGTGCCGGGCGAAGAGGTCGGACCTCAGGATCGTGCCGTACTTCAGGTGTTCCCCGGCCGAGGTGACCAGCGAGAGCCGGTCGAGCCAGCGGTGCACCTCCAGCTGGGGGTCGGGTACCGGATACGGGTCGGGCGGGCGGTTCCAGGACTCGGGGTAGGACAGGAATATGTCGTGCAGGTCGGCCATGGTCATTGGGGGGTTCATGGTCTTGGTTCCTCGTCGATCGCCGGCATTGCGCAGAAACAGGGATACGAGCTGCCGTGCGGCGTTGCCCTGTTCAAAAGCTCTCCCGTGGGGAAGCGATACGAAGCTGTCGTCCCGCGGGCGCCGCCGAGGAACCGGACGCCCGCGCCTCGGCCCGGCGGTCGCGCGTCAGCACGGCCACCGCACGGACGGCGGTCTTCCGCGGCCGGGGACGTACGGGCGGGCCACGGCCGCGCCCCACCTCCCCGAGCCCTTCTCGAACACACCGCTCGTCCGCACCGCCGCTCAGCCACCCGCGTCGTGATCCGGAGCGAACGGGCCGGGCCGGACGGGCCGGACCGGACGAGCGGGCCCGCCGACGGGGCCGACCGGGCCGACCGGGAACAGCCCCCGCCTCGCGCCCATAGCGGCTCGCCCCTCTCCCGTCTCCGACGGCTCTCCCGGGCCCTCCCGGATCCCCGGCGGCGGCCGGGTCTGCCGGGAGCATCCCCACTCCACGTCGGACGCATCACGGCTGCATGCGTTCGGATGAAGCACTGGGGAGCGCACGGAGCATTCGTCGCTTTCGCATAGGCCAGTTGCCCATGACGCGCGCTCTCGCGCCCCCTGCCTGCGGATACTACAAAGGGCTACCGGTGTGCTACGCACAGGAGCGAACGGCGTGACGGGCGGGGGACGGGAACGGGAACCGGACCCGCGCGCCCTCCTCCGCCGGGACGGGGGCACGGGCCCGGTGCGTCCGTCACGCACGGCCCTTCCAGGTCGCCTCCTGCGTCACGAGGCCTTCCGTCGCACGGTGGGCAGCAGGATCAGGTGGGTGCCCGGCCGGCCCGCGCGCCGGCCGTTGGTGGTGGCGTAGACGTCCACGGGGCCGGCCGGGCGCCAGTGCTGGCCCAGCCGCTTGGCCGTGTACATCGCCTCGTCCGCGCCCCGCAGCAGCTCCGGGAGCCCGGCGCCGGGGCGGTGGCCGACCCGGCAGAGGCCTATCGAGGCCCGTGGGGAGAGCGTCGCCGCGTCGGTCTCGAGGGGCGCGGAGAGCCGGGCCGAGAGCCCATAGGTCAGTTCGGCGTCGGGGTCCGTGTCCGGGGCGAGCCGGACGACGGCGGTGAACTCGTCGCCGCCCAGCCGCGCCGCGAACCCGCCCCGCTCCCGGCACCAGAGCGCCAGGCGCCGGCCGGTCGCCGCGATGACCTGGTCGCCCACCGCGTGACCGTGGGTGTCGTTGATCTGCTTGAAGCCGTTGAGGTCCAGGAGCAGCACCGCGGCGTCCGGGTGCCGGATCGCCCGCTGCGCGCGGGAGGTGAACTCCTCACGGCGCATCAGGCCCGTCAGCGGGTCGGTGCGGGCGGTACGGAGCCGGCGGGCGAGGACGAGCGCGTGGGTGGCCCAGCCGAGGGTGGGGGCGGCTATGGGTAAGACCTGGAGCAGCAGGTTCATCGGGCACCTTCCGGAACGGAGAGCGGCCCGTCGCGTCGTCGTCGTGGGGGCGCGGGCGGGCCTGTGGGTGGGTCCGGTCATGCTGGAGATCCCCACTTCTGCCGGAAGGGAGCGAGCGACGGCGAACGCCCTGCCGCCGCAAGGGCTTTCCTGAGACAGCCCGCCCTCCGGTGCGTGCTTCCTCTGGCGGCGGGCGGCCGTCCCCGGCAGGCTGTGCACCCCGGGCGCTCCGCCCCACCCGACGCCCCGCCCGGCGCCCCACCGGGCGCCCCGACCGATGCCCCACCCGGCGCCACGGCCCGGCGAGTCACCCGCGGCGCGCGGCGGAAGCACCGGAAGATCCACCGGAAGGACCGAGGAACCAGCGGACAGAGACCAGCCGGAGGCCGGACCATGAGCCCACGCGACACCCGCCCCACGACTCCGCGGGGCGACGCGCGGCAGAGCCTGCGCGTCGCCCTCACCCCGCGCGCCGCCGAGCTCGTGCGCAGGCTGCGCGCGGAGCACGGCCCTCTGATGTTCCATCAGTCCGGCGGCTGCTGCGACGGCAGTTCGCCCATGTGCTACCCGTACGGCGAATTCCGTACGGGCGCCTCCGACGTGCTGCTCGCGGAGCTCGGCGTCGACGGCGTGGCCGAGCCGGTCGGGTTCTGGATGTCGGCCGACCAGTTCGAGCGCTGGCGCCACACCCACCTCACGGTGGACGTGGTCGCCGGGCGCGGCAGCGGCTTCTCCCTGGAAGCCCCGGAGGGGGTGCGCTTCCTGGTCCGGTCACGCCTGCTCACGGACGACGAGACCCGCCGCCTCGGGCCGGAAGGCTGAGACGGGACAGCGCGGACGGAGGCCGTCCGTACGTACGGCCAGCCGGACGTACACGGGGCCGTACGGGCGCCCGGCCGCGCGTACACCCAACCCCTACGGGGCCTCACCTCACAGCGACGCGTCCGCCGACGCCAGCGCGCACAGCCGCTCCGGCGGCCCCGGCCGGGCGTAGTACCAGCCCTGCGCCGTGTCGCAGCCGAGCCCCCGCAGGTGCTCCGCCTGCGTGCCCGTCTCGACGCCCTCGACCGTCACCGACAGGTCGAGGGTGTGGGCGAGGGACACGATCCCCTCGACGATCTTCACATCGACGGGGTCGGCGGGCGAGCACTGCATGCCGCGGGTGAAGGAGCGGTCGAGCTTGAGCGTGCTGACGGGCAGCCGGCGCAGGTAGGAGAGGTTGGAGTAGCCGGTGCCGAAGTCGTCGAGGGCGATGTCCACGCCCATGTCGGCGAGCTGCCGCAGCGGGCGCAGCTCCTCCTCGTCGGCGCCGATCAGCGCGTTCTCGGTGACCTCCAGGCAGAGGGCGGACGGCGGCAGGCCGGCGTTCTCCAGGATCGCGACCGTCTCGGCGACGAGCGAGGGGTAGCGCAGCTGGGACGGCGAGAGGTTGACGTTGACCCGCATCGGGGCCCGGCACTTGCCCTCGCTCCGCCAGGCGCGGGCCTGCCGGGCCGCCTCCTCCAGCACCCAGCGGCCGAGCGGCACTATCAGGCCCGTGCTCTCGGCGAGCGGGATGAACTGGTCGGGCCCGAGCACGCCGTGCACGGGATGCAGCCAGCGTACGAGCGCCTCGGCGCCCCGCACGCTGCCGTCGGTGAGCCGGACCAGCGGCTGGTACTCGATGAAGAACTCGCCGTTCTCCAGCGCCGCGGGCAGGCCGTTGGTCAGGCTGTGCCGGGCGATGGCGCGGGCGTCGCAGTCCGCGTCGGCGAGCTCGTAGCGATTGCCGCCGGCCGCCTTGGCGCGGTACATCGTGATGTCGGCGCTGCGCAGCACCTCGGCCGCGTCGCGCCCGCCCGCGGTCCCGTCGACGATGCCGATGCTGGCCCGTACGGACAGGTCGCGGCCTTCGAGGCGGACGGGCTCGGCGAGGGCGGCCAGCATCCGGCGGGCCAGCGCGGTGGCGTCGCTCGGCGCGGACGGGCCGGTGAGCAGGGCCACGAACTCGTCGCCGCCCAGGCGGGCGACGAGCTGCTCCGGCGCGGTGACGCAGGAGCGCAGCCGCTCGGCGACGGCGACCAGCAGCTGGTCGCCGACCGCGTGGCCGAGGCTGTCGTTGACGGCCTTGAAACCGTCGAGGTCGAGGTAGCACAGGCCGAAGCGGGCGGGGCCGTCCCCGGCCGTGTCGAGCGCCCGGTCCAGGGCCTCGAAGAAGAGGGTGCGGTTGGGCAGGCCGGTGAGGGCGTCGTGGGTGGCCTCGTAGCGCAGCTGCTCGTGCAGGAGGCGGCGCTCGGTGATGTCCTCCATGAGCGCCAGCTGGTACTGGGGGCGCCCGTGGGCGTCGCGCAGCAGGGACACCGTCAGGTCGGTCCACAGGACGCTGCCGTCGCTGCGGTAGTACGGCTTCTCGACGCGGTAGTAGTCGCGGTCGCCGCGGACGAGCTCGCGGTAGAGGCCCCATATGCCGGGCGCGTCGTCGGGGTGGACCATCTCGCCCACGTTCCGGCCCGTCACCTCGTGGGCCACGCTGCCGAACATCCGGGTCAGGGCGTCGTTGACGTCCATGATGCGGCCGTCGACGTCGGCGATGCCGACGCCGATGGCCGCGCCCTCGAACACCGCCCGGAACCGGGCCTCGCTGGTGTGCAGGGCCCGCTCGGTCTCCGCCTGCGCGGCGAGCGCGGCGCGGGAGAGGGCCTCCTGCTCGGCGAGGGTGCGCTCGCGCAGGGCGCGGGCGAAGCCCTCGGCGACGGCGTGCTGGATCCGCGCGCAGCGGGCGCGGGCCTCCTCGGGCGCGAGGACGCCGTCGCCGGGCGGGCAGCACGCGAGGAGGTGGGTGTCGACGGCGCCGAGGACCAGCGGCAGGGTGCCGGGGTCGGTGCAGTGGGCCTTGACGAGCGCGGCGCCGACCTCGGCGGCGGGCGCGGGGTCGAAGCCGGGGGCGCGCAGGGCGGCGGCGAGCCGCTCGACGAGGGGGACGAGGTGCTGCTCGAACTCGTCGCGGGTCATGGGCGTCGCGGTGGCCGGGTAGATCACCCGGTTCCAGAGCGCGGCGAACCGCCGCGGGCCGTCGGCGGAGGCCGTGGCGGTACGGGGCCGGGTGACGGGCCCCGGGCCGCGGCGGCCCGGCTCCGGAAGGGGCTCGCCCGGGCCACGGGCGCCCGCCCGAGGAAGGGGCTCCCCGGGACCGCGGACGCCCGCCCCGGGGAAGGTCTCTCCCGGGCCGTGAACGCGTGTCCCCGGAAGGGTCTCCCGCGGGCCGCGCGCATCCGCCGGCGGGGACTCCCCCGGACCGCGGACGCCCGCCCCGGGCAGAGGCACCCCCGGACCGCGGGCACCCGCCGCCGGGGAGGGCTCCCCCGGGCCGCTCCGGTCGCGTCCGCACAGGTCGAGTCCGCACGCGTCGGAGCCGCCCGGCTCCGGGCCTTTGGTCTCAGCCGTCCCGGCCGTCGCGGCTGCCCTGGCCGTCGCGACTGTCCCGGGCGACCCATCCGCCCCAGCCATCCCGACCGGCCCGGCCGTCTCCACCTCGTCGGCGCCGTCGCCACCGTCACCGCCGGCCGTCTCCCGTGCCCGGACGTGCGTCTGCCCGTCCCGCACGCAGAATCCGGCGATCCTGCCCACCGCGGCCCCCATAGCGGGCACCCCGCTTCCGATTCCCACCCCGACCCCGACCCCGGTTCCACCCGCGGTTCCGTTTCCGGTTCCGCTTGTCGTTCCGTCTGTTGCCCCGCCCGGCGCCTTGTCCCCCACAAGGTGCCCGGCGACTTCCGTCCTGGCAGGACCTAAGGTAACCCGGCGGGACGTTCCGTCCCCCGGTCCGCCCGGCCTGCCGCCTCCCGGCGGGCGGGTCATGGCTTGTGCCCCACTCCGCCGAACCCCACGTGCATCGCGGGGTCGTCGGCCGGGGCCGGTGGCGCGCCCCGCCCGCCGTTGACCGGATCGGGGCGCCAGGCCGGCATGGACACCAGGCCCGGCTCGACCATCTCGAAGCCGTCGAAGAAGCGGGCCACCTCGGCGCGCGGGCGCATGTGCAGCGGCGAGCCCGCCCTGCGGTAGACGCCCTCCACGGCCTCGCCCTCCTCCGGCTTCATCGGGCCGACGTCGGTCGACGCGTGGGTGAGGACCAGCAGGCTGCCCGGGGCGAGCGCCTCGCGCAGCTCCGCGACGGCGCCCCAGGGGTCGTCCCCGTCCGGCGTGAAGTGCAGCACGGCGACGAGGAGCAGGGCCACGGGCCGGTCCAGGTCGAGCAGGCCCACGACCTCGTCGCTGGCCAGGACGGCCCGCGGGTCCCGGAGGTCCGCGGCCACCACGGCGGCACGGGGGTCGCCGTCCAGGACGGCCCGGCTGTGGGCGACGGCGACCGGGTCGTGGTCGACGTAGACGACGCGCGTGGCGGGGTCCGCGGCGCGCGCGATCTCGTGGACGTTGCCGAAGGTCGGTATGCCGGAGCCGATGTCCAGGAACTGGGTGACGCCCTGCCCGACGGCGTAGCGCACGGCGCGCCGCAGGAAGGCCCGGTTCGCCTGCATGATCTTCGGCAGCCCCGGGAAGGCGACCATGGCGCGGCGCCCGGCCTCCCGGTCGGCCTCGAAATTGTGCGAACCACCCAGGAAGTAGTCGTAGATACGGGACACGCTCGGCACCGAGATGTCGATGCCCGGTGGGGCCCAGGTAGGACGCTCGATCACTCTGTCGCTCCAGCTCATCGCGCGGGCATTGGAGCAGAGGCTACTGATCGTTCGTTCGAATGGAAGATGCAAGCGGAAATCAACCATCCGCATGCGGTCGTTCACTCGTGTCCATCCGCTGCGAGTGCGTCACTCAGGGCGCGGTGAAACCACTTTCCCGCGTGAGATGCATCTCTCCCGCTCCCCTCATCCGCCACGCCCGTCCCGCGGTGGGCGGCGACGGCGGCACGCTCGGCCGAATCATGCCGATAAATAATTATGAGGGGGAAATGTTCCACTCCTGCCCCCGCGCCCGGGCACCCCGGCGCGCGGGGGCGCCCGGCGTCAGCGCAGCCGGAGCTCCTTCAGCACGCGGGCCTGCTCCGGGGCGGGGTCGACGGGGAAGTAGAGGTAGCAGACGCCTCCCGTGCCGCTCCTGACCTGCCCTTGCGCGTTGTAGCGCTTGGTCCTGAGCCAGATGTTCTCGAACTGGCGGCGCTTGTAGACGCGCCGGACCTCCGCGTCCGTGGGGCTCGCCGGGTCGTTGGCCACGACGTCACCGTTCCGGGTGAACCCGATGAGACACATGAGATGACCGGCCGTGCCGTAGCCCGCGCCGTCGAGCTCTTCGGCGAGGAACGACTGGGAGGTGATGACGGGGATCTTCGCGCGGATGAGCCGCTCGACGTCGTTCAGCGAGCCCAGCCGGGTGACCAGGGCCTGGAGTTCGCGGTACGTGGCGGCGTAGGCGGCGTTGAACGGCCAGTTGCCGCAGCCCTTGTACTGGTAGTCGTAGGTGTACCGGGCCGCGTGGCAGACCTGGGGGTCCTCGAAGGCCGGGTCGACCCAGGCGAGGTCCTCGGGCGTGGCCCTGCGGCCCCAGTACTCGATGACCATCTGCGAGGAGGTCGGGCTGCACCACGCCTCGCCGCCGTTGTCGTACTCCGGGTACTGCCCCTTGTGGATCTCCTGCGAGAAGCGCGGCACCTTCAGCTCGCGCCCGGCGCCGGGCCCCGGCGCCGAGGCGGGCACGGTGAAGCGGTCGGGGAGGTCGGACCCCATGGCACCGAGCCGCCACACGGTCGGGGTCAGCCCGGACCCGGGCCTGCGGTACAGGGTCAGGCGCAGCTCGTACGAGGCGATGCGCAGCCCGGTCGCGGGGTTGTCGACGGCCAGCGTGTCGGTGGAGACGCTGCTCTTCCCGTCGCCCTGCCCGTCGACGGAGGTGCGCCGGATGTCACCGGCCGCGTCCCCCGCGGTCCACCGGCCCATGACGTACCAGGGGGTCGTCGCGTGGTCGGTGTAGGTGCCGCGCAGCTCCACCTGGAGCCAGGTACCGGCGGGGGCGTGGGCGTTCCAGGAGGCGATGACCTCGCTCGCGGGGGCGGGCAGCCGGTGGACGGGGCTGGTCCAGGTGGCGTACTCCCAGGCGGCCGTGGTGCGGGTGTGCGGATCGGTGTAGTCGAGGGTGCCGACGGGGCGGGCGAGGGCCAGGCCGGGGCGCTTGTCCGTACGGACACGGGTGCCGTGGGCGCTGCCCTGGCGCCAGTCGGCGGCGGTGGTCCAGGCGCGGTCGTCGACGGCGGAGCGCCCGCCGGGCGCGGCCGTCGACGCGGAGGAAGCGGAAGAAGCGGAAGCGGAGGACGAGGAAGGCGAGGAGGAAGCGGACGGGGAGGCGGCGAAGGCGAGCGCGGGGGCGGAGGTGACGCCACCCGCCGCCGCGGCTCCGAGGGCCGCGGCGAGTACGGTGCGGCGGGGCGTGGGTCTGCTGGACATGGCGGTGGTCCCCCAGTCGGTCGACGGGTGCGGAAGTCCGCGGTCGGGCCCGGGTACGGGTTCGGCTCCGGGTACCCGTGCGGGTTCGGGTACGCCTACAGGTTCGGCTTCGGGTACGCGTACGGGTGCGGATTCGGCGTCGGGTTCAGGCGTACGGGTTGAGGCGTACAGGTTCAGGCGTACAGGTTCAGGCGTACAGGTTCAGGCGTACAGGTTCGCTTCAGGTGCGAGCCACTGATTCCCCGTACGGCGCGTCCCCAATACCGGGCGCCCGCCGTACCGGCCATAGGGTGATCCGGTGAACGACCCGCGCCCCGCTTCCGCCCGGTTCCCCCTGGATCCTCCCCCGGACCCGCTGCCGGCCCTCGCCCGGCGGCTGCGGGCGCTGCCGCCCTCGCTCGGGCCGGTGCGGCTCGTGGCCGTCGACGGGCACGCCGGATCGGGCAAGACGACCTTCGGCGCCCGGCTGGCCGCGGCGCTGGGCGGCGCGCCCGTCCTCCATCTGGACGATCTCGCGACGCACGAGGAGCTGTTCGGCTGGGTCGGACGGCTCGCCGAGGGGGTCCTCACCCCCTTCGCGCGCGGCGAGGCCGCGCGCTACCGCGCCTACGACTGGGTGGCACGGCGTTTCGCGGAGGAGCGCGAGCTGCCCGCCGCCCCCGTGGTGCTCGTCGAGGGAGTCGGCGCGGGGCGCCGGGCCCTGAGGCCCCATCTGGCGTGCCTGATGTGGATGGAGTTGGCGAACGAGAACTCCTGGGAAAGGGGTCAACTCCGCGACGGGCCCGGTCTGACCGAATTCTGGGACGGCTGGAAGCGAGCGGAAGTCGAACATTTCACCGTGGACCCGACGCGCCCGTACGCCGAACTGCTGATTCTTCAGGGCGAAGAGGGGTACGAGGTGCTGCCGGGGCCGCGGCAACTCCCTTGAATTCCCCTCACCCTCACTCTCGGTGACCGGTCGCCGCCCCACAGCCTCCACACATCCGCAGGTCGGAGGCACCCCACCGCCGGATCCCCGCCGAGTGCGCCAACTCCGCTTGACCGAGGGGGCGTACAGGACTTACGTTCTCATTGTGCGGCCGGTGAAGGCCGCCCGCGGACGCGAAGCCCCCGGTTGTTCCCCCGTGATCGGGGGCTTCGTTCCCCTCACCCCTTTCCCGTATGAGCGCTTTGCTCCCGGGCCCTCCTCACCCAGGGTGACCGCCCTCCGGCCCCCGGACCGACCTCGCGGGGAGCGCATTTCCGCCGTGAACAGCGGTGCGGCACCCTTCGGCCCATGCCGACCACGCAGGTACGATGCGAGCGGTGCACCCATCGGCGGGTGCGCCGAGCACACTGGTCAACTCCCGTCCACAGCACAGCGGTTCAAAAAGCGGGTCAGGCACGAGCCCGGCAGTACGCTACGGGGGCACGGTTTGTGGGGGACGTGATGGATTTCGGCATGCAGGGCCCACCCGCCCCGGCCGATCTCGCCTGGCTGCGCGCCGTCGACGCCTACACCATGGGCGCGTACGCACAGGCCGAGGAGGAGTTCCGCGCGGCGGTCCGGGTCGACCCGGGGATGGCGGACGCCTGGCTCGGGCTGCACGCGCTGCGCGCCGACACCACGACCGCGCTGCTGCGCATGTACCGCCACCGGGACCGCTTCGGCGAGCAGCGCGCCCGTCACCGGCGGACCCTCAATTCCTGGTACTGGCTCGGCTGGTGGGTGCAGCCCGTCCTGGAGAGCGGCCGCGACCTGCTGCTCGCGCACGCCTCGCACTGGCTCGACGGCCGCCATGTGCCGGAGCTGGACCGGGCCCTGGCCGGCTGCCCGCCCGTCGAGACCGATCTCCAGGCCCGCTTCCTGCACGCCTGCCGCGCCTATCTGGTGAAGGACTGGGAGCAGCTCGTACGCCACACCGAGCCGCTCCTGGACGACCCCCTGCTCGGCATCGAGGCGGGGCTGTTCGGCGGCATGGCCCGGGTCCGGCTGGAGATGTACGGGCAGGCCGAGCCGCTGCTGGCCGCCGCCCTGATGCGCTGCCGCAGCGAGCAGCCGCAGCGCAAGGAGCTGCGCTACTGGCTGGCCCGCGCCCACGAGGGCACCGGGCGCAGCGCCGCGGCCCTGCCCCTCTACCGGGCGGTCCACCGGGTGGACCCCTCCTTCATGGACACCTCGGCCCGGCTCACCGCCATCGCCGACGGGGACGGCCTGGAGGACCACCTGGGCCTCGCCCCGGTGCCGCTCGGCGGCCCGCCCGGCCAGGAGCCCGCGCCCGGCGACAGCACGGCGGGCGAGACCGATCCGGGCGCGGCTCCGGCGGCCCCGGGTTCCCTCGACGGCCGCGGCGTGCTGACCGGCACGGACCCGGCGCCCACCGGCTCCTCGCAGGCCGGCGGCGACGACCTCCGCCGCAAGGCCCGGGTCCCCGCGCAGCCCGCGCCCGAGCAGCCGTCGCCGGGCCCCTCCGACCCCGTGCTGCTGGCCAAGGCGCTCTCGGAGCTGGAGCGGATGGTGGGCCTGGAGCCGGTGAAGCGGCAGGTGCGGGCGCTGTCGGCGCAGCTGCACATGGCGCGGCTACGGGCCGGCCAGGGGCTGCCCGTGCAGCCTCCCAAGCGCCACTTCGTCTTCTCCGGCCCCTCGGGCACCGGGAAGACGACGGTCGCGCGGATCCTCGGCCGGGTCTTCTACGCCCTCGGGCTGCTGGGCGGCGATCATCTGGTGGAGGCCCAGCGGGCCGATCTGGTGGGCGAGTTCCTGGGCCAGACGGCGGTCAAGGCCAATGAGCTGATCGACTCGGCGCTCGGCGGGGTGCTCTTCGTCGACGAGGCGTACAGCCTCTCCAACTCCGGCTACAGCAAGGGCGACGCCTACGGCGACGAGGCCCTCCAAGTGCTGCTCAAGCGCGCCGAGGACAACCGCGACCGGCTGGTGGTGATCCTGGCCGGCTACCCCGAGGGCATGGACCGCCTGCTCGCCACCAACCCCGGCCTGGGCTCCCGCTTCACCACCCGGGTCGACTTCCCGAGCTACCGCCCGGCCGAACTCACCAGCATCGGCGAGGTGCTCGCCGGTGAGAACGGCGACCGCTGGGACGACGAGGCGCTGGAGGAGCTGCGCAGCATCAGCGGGCACGTGGTCGAGCAGGGCTGGATCGACGAGCTGGGCAACGGCCGCTTCCTGCGCACCCTGTACGAGAAGAGCTGCGCGTACCGCGATCTGCGGCTGTCGGGGTATCCGGGCGAGCTGACGCGGGACGATCTCGCGACGCTGCGGCTGCCGGATCTGATGCAGGCGTACGGCGAGGTGCTGTCCGGGCCGGGCTGGAACTCACCGCGGCCCGGGTCCCGGGATCCCCAGGACCCGGCGTAGGGCGGGGGCGCCTTCGGCCGGTCCTTCCCCTGACCGCCCCGTCCCGGGAGTCCTCGATCGCCGGACGGTCCGGAATCGGCCCGCCCGGCGACCGGGGACCGGCCGTCAGCCCGCCATCGCCTCCTCCCGGGGGAGCCGGGGATCCGCGACCCGCACCGTGGGGACCACCCGGTGCGAAGGATCCCGCACCTCGCCCACCAGCTTCTCCAGCACGTCCTCCAGCGCCACCAGCCCCAGCACCCGCCCGGTCCCGTCCGCGACGGCCGCCAGGTGCGCGGCGGCCCTCCGCATCACGGTGAGGGCGTCGTCCAGGGGCAGTTCGGCCCGGAGGGTCTCGACGCGGCGCCAGATGTGCTGCGGGACGGCGCGCTCGCGGTCCTCCAGGTCGAGGACGTCCTTCACATGGAGGTAGCCCATGACGGCGCCGCCGGGGCCGGCCACCGGGAAGCGGGAGTAGCCGGTCCGTACCGTCAGCTCCTCGACCTGCCGGGGAGTGACGGACGGGTCGACGGTGACCAGGGTGGCGGGGTCCAGCAGGACGTCGGTGACCGGGCGGCTGCCCAGCTCCAGGGCGTCCTCCAGGCGCTCCTG
Source organism: Streptomyces albireticuli (assembly GCF_002192455.1). NCBI lineage: Bacteria > Bacillati > Actinomycetota > Actinomycetes > Kitasatosporales > Streptomycetaceae > Streptomyces > Streptomyces albireticuli. The sequence continues at coordinate 6,335,126 of NZ_CP021744.1, read as the reverse complement.
CTCGGCCCGCTCCAGCAGCCCGGCCTGACGGGAGTCCGCCACCAGGCGGTTGAGCTGCTCGCTGGTGAAGACGGCCTCCACCTCGTCCTTGGGCTCGACGCGGAACAGCCGGAGCACGCCGCGCGCGCAGGCGCCGAGCAGCGCGGTGACCGGCCGGCAGAGCCGGGCGAAGGCGACGAGCCCCGGGCCGAGCCAGAGCGCCGCCCGGTCGGGCGCCGACATCGCCAGGTTCTTCGGCACCATCTCGCCGATGACCAGGTGCAGGAAGACCACCAGCGCCAGGGCGATCACATAGCCCAGCGGGTGGATCAGCCCCGCCGGCAGCCCCACCCCGTGGAAGACGGGCTCCAGCAGCCGGGCCACGGTGGGCTCGGCGACCGCGCCGAGGGTCAGGGAGCAGACCGTGATGCCGAACTGCGCCGCCGCCATCATCTGCGGCAGGTTCTCCAGTCCGGTCAGGACGGTGCGGGCGCGGCCCGAGCCCGCCGCGGCCCGGGGTTCGATCTGGCTGCGGCGCACGGAGACGAGCGCGAACTCGGCGCCGACGAAGAAGCCGTTGGCGAGCACCAGCACGAGGGCGAAGAGGAGTGGGAGGACGCTCATCGCGCGTCCCCCAGGCCTGTCGCGCCCGCGCCGACGCCCACGCCGGCCAGGGTGGCCGTACGGGCGAACCGCACCCGCTCGGCGCGGTGGTGGCCCACCCGGCGCACCGAGAGCCGCCAGCCGGGCAGTTCGGCGGTGTCGCCGGGCACGGGGATGCGGCCGAGGAGGTCGGCGACGAGCCCGGCCACGGTCTCGTACGGGCCGTCGGGGGCCTCCAGCCCTATGCGGCGCAGGGCGTCGACCCGGCAGCCGCCGTCGGCGTCCCAGGCCGAGCGGCCGTCCTCGCAGGCCACGGGGGCCAGTTCGGGCCGGCCGGCGTCCAGGGCGTCGTGCTCGTCGCGGACCTCGCCGACGAGCTCCTCGACGATGTCCTCCAGGGTCACCACGCCGGCCGTGCCGCCGTACTCGTCGACGACGACGGCTATCGGCTGCTCGTTGCGCAGCTGCTCCAGCAGCGGCTGCACGGGCAGCGTCCCGGGGACGAGCATGGGGGCGACGGCGATCCGGCCGACGGGGGTGCGCAGCCGGTCGGGGCCGGGGACGGCGAGGGCCGCCTTGAGGTGGACCATGCCGACGACCTCGTCCAGGCGCTCGTGGTAGACCGGGAAACGGGAGAGGCCGGTGGCCCGGGTGAGGTTGAGGACGTCCTCGGCGGTCGCCGACGACTGGAGGGCGCTGACCTTCACCCGGGGGGTCATCACGTGCTGCGCGGTCAGCTCGCCGAGCGAGAGGGTCCGTACGAACAGGTCGGCGGTGTCCTGCTCCAGGGCGCCGGCCCGGGCCGAGTGCCGGGCGAGGGAGACGAGTTCGCCGGGGGTGCGGGCGGAGGCCAGCTCCTCGGCGGGCTCGACGCCCATGGCCCGCACCAGCCGGTTGGCCACCGCGTTCAGCGCGGTGATCACGGGGCGGAAGAGGTGGGCGAAGGCGTGCTGGGGGCCGGCGACGAAGCGCGCGACCTGGAGGGGCCGGGAGACCGCCCAGTTCTTCGGCACGAGCTCGCCGACGACCATCTGGACGGCGGAGGCGACCAGCATGCCGGTGACCACGGCGGCGCCGGGCGCCGCGCCCTCGGGGACGCCCGCGCCGGCCAGCGGGCCGGTGAGCAGGTGGCCCAGGGCGGGCTCGGCGAGCATGCCGACCACCAAGGAGGTGATGGTGATGCCGAGTTGGGTGCCCGAGAGCTGGAAGGAGAGTTCGCGCAGGGAGGCGACGACGGTGCGGGCGCGGCGGTCGCCGTCGGCCGCGGCCCGCTCGGCCTCCGGCTTCTCGACGGTCACCAGGCCGAACTCGGCGGCGACGAAGAAGCCGTTCGCCAGGATGAGGAGCAGGGCTGCCGCGAGGAGCAGCAGGGACACGGTGACACTCATGCCGCCGCCTCGTCACGGTGGGCGGCGGCGCGGGTACTACAGGACGATCCGTCCATTGCCGGAGGGAGTCACTCCTCGGTTCGCAGGTGCCCCGCGCGGCCGTGCTGAACCGTGACCGCTGCGGTGCGGGGCGGGGCACGGTGTGTGCCCGTGGCACCAGAGTAATCAAGGAGGTGCCGCCCGGGGGCGGGCGGGCGCCTCAGGTCGCGGAGCTGCCCGTGCCGTGCGCCTCGGCGAGCGCGCGCAGCGCGCGGGCGTCGGCGATGGCCTGCTGCTTGGCGACGCCCGGCTGGATGCCCATGGCCGGCAGGCTGGTGCCGTCGGAGAGGTCGAGGTGGACCCAGGCGTCACCGGCGCGCAGGTTGACCCGGACGACCTGGGCCCAGGCGAGCCGCCGGGTCGTCGCCAGGTTCACGACGGTGACGCCCTCCTCGGAGGCGACGACCTTGGGGCGGCTGAGCACCGCGAGCGCCGCGAAGAACAGCAGCCCGGTGCCGATGAAGGTGGCCCGGTCCCCGCCCGTCAGCGTGGAGAGCGTCAGGGACATCACCGTGAGCACGGTGAGCAGCGCGGCGCCGAGGGACAGCAGCACGATCCGGGTACGGGTGGGCCGGAAGGTGACGGGCAGCTCGGGCAGGCCGGCCGGGGGCGGGGTCGCGGTGGACACGTCGTACGTTTCCTTCGGGCCGTCAGAGGCGGCAGGCGTGGATGCCGGTGGTGAGGATGGCGCGCGCGCCCAGCTCGTACAGCTCGTCCATGATCCGCTGGGCGTCCTGGGCGGGGACCATCGAGCGGACGGCGACCCAGCCCTCGTGGTGCAGCGGGGAGACGGTGGGCGACTCCAGGCCGGGGGTGAGGGAGACGGCGCGCTCGACGTGCTCGACCCGGATGTCGTAGTCCATCATCACGTAACGCCGGGCGACGAGGACGCCCTGCATCCGGCGGAGGAACTGCTGGACCTTGGGGTCGTCGAGGGGCGCGCCGGCGCGGCGGATGACGACGGCCTCGGACTCCAGGATGGGCTCGCCGATGATCTCCAGGCCGGCGTTGCGCAGGGTGGTGCCGGTCTCGACGACATCCGCGATGATCTCGGCCACGCCGAGCTGGATGGCCGTCTCGACGGCGCCGTCGAGGTGCACGACGGAGGCGTCGACGCCGTGGTCGGCGAGGTGCTTGGTGACCAGGCCGGAGAAGGAGGTGGCGATGGTCATGCCGCCGAAGTCGCCGACGTCCTTCGCGGTGCCCGGCCGGGTGGCGTAGCGGAAGGTCGACCCGGCGAAGCCGAGCTGCATGATCTCCTCGGCCTGGGAGCCGGAGTCCAGCAGCAGGTCGCGGCCGGTGATGCCGATGTCGAGCTTGCCGGAGCCGACGTACACCGCGATGTCGCGCGGGCGCAGGAAGAAGAACTCCACGTCGTTCGCCGAGTCGACGAGGACCAGTTCCCTGCGGTCCTTGCGCTGGCGGTAGCCGGCCTCATGGAGCATCGCCGACGCAGGCTCGGAGAGAGAACCCTTGTTGGGAACGGCGATGCGCAGCATGAGGTTTGCTTCTTCCTTTATGTGTGATGCGTGTTTGTCTGTGATGCGGGTGCGTCAGATGCGGTCCGTGGGGCGTTTCGCGGGGTGCGAATCGCCCTACGGGCTACAGATGAGCGTATACGTCGTCGAGGGAGATACCCCGGGCGACCATCATCACCTGAACGTGGTAGAGGAGCTGGGAGATCTCCTCGGCGGTGGCGTCGGCGCCCTCGTACTCGGCGGCCATCCACACCTCGGCGGCCTCCTCGACCACCTTCTTGCCGATGGCATGCACCCCCTTGTCCACCAGCTCGGCGGTGCGGGAGGTGGCGGGGTCGCCGGAGGCGGCCTTCTGCTGGAGCTCGGTGAACAGCTCCTCGAACGTCTTCTTGGACATGGTGGTCCTACCCTACGGGGTCCGGCCCGCGGGTCAGTGCCAGGGCTCCGACACGGAGCGCAGGATGACGGCCGTGGCGACGGCGGCGGTGACCGCCTCGTGGCCCTTGTCCTCGTGGGAACCCTCCAGCCCGGCGCGGTCCAGGGCCTGCTCCTCGGTGTCGCACGTCAGGACGCCGAAGCCGACGGGGACGCCGGTGTCGGCGGAGACCTGGGCGAGGCCCTGGGTCACGCCCTGGCACACGTACTCGAAGTGCGGGGTGCCGCCGCGGATGACGACGCCGAGGGCGACGATCGCGTCGTAGCCCCGGCCGGCCAGGACCTTGGCCACGACCGGCAGCTCCCAGCTGCCGGGGACGCGGAGCAGGGTCGGCTCGTCGATGCCGAGGTCGTGCAGGGCCCGCAGGGCGCCGTCGACGAGGCCGTCCATCACCTTCTCGTGCCACTGCGCGGCGATCACGGCCACACGCAGGTCCTGACAGTTCCGCACACTCAGCTCGGGGGCGCCCTTGCCGCTCACGTTTCTCCTCGGTGATTCGTCTGGGGGGGTTCTGGGGTGGTCAGGGACGGGTCACTGGTTGGCGCAGGGGGACACCGGGTCGGCGTCGAGCCAGGGCAGGTCGTGGCCCATCCGGTCGCGCTTGGTGCGCAGATAGCGGAGGTTGTGCTCGCCCGCCTTCACGGGCATCGGCTCCCGGCCGGTGACCTTGAGCCCGTGCCGGGTGAGGGCGGCGGTCTTGTCGGGGTTGTTGGTCATCAGCCGCAGCGAGCGGACGCCGAGGTCGGCGAGGATCTGGGCGCCCGCCGCGTAGTCGCGGCCGTCCGCGGGGAGGCCGAGTTCGAGGTTGGCGTCCAGCGTGTCGCGGCCCTCCTCCTGGAGCTCGTAGGCGCGCAGCTTGGGCAGCAGGCCGATGCCGCGCCCCTCGTGGCCCCGGAGGTAGAGGACGACGCCGCGGCCCTCGGCGGTGATCCGCTCCAGGGAGGCGTGCAGCTGCGGGCCGCAGTCGCAGCGCTGGGAGCCGAAGACGTCGCCGGTCAGGCACTCGGAGTGGACGCGCACCAGGACGTCCTCGCCGTCGCCGAGCTCGCCGGCCACCAGCGCGATGTGCTCCACGCCGTCCACCGTCGAGCGGTAGCCGTGCGCGCGGAAGTCGCCGAAGGCGGTGGGCAGCCGGGTGACGGCCTCGCGGCGGACGGTGGGCTCGGCCGAACGGCGGTAGGCGATCAGGTCCTCGATGGAGATGATCGACAGGCCGTGCTTCCGGGCGAAGGGGATCAGCTCGGGCAGCCGCAGCATGGTGCCGTCCTCGCCCGCGATCTCCACGATCGCGGCGGCGGGCCGCAGCCCGGCGAGCCGGGCGAGGTCCACGCCGGCCTCGGTGTGGCCGTCGCGGACGAGCACCCCGCCGGGCTTGGCGCGCAGCGGGAAGACGTGGCCGGGGCGGACGAAGTCGCCGGGGGCCGTGGCCGGGTCGGCGAGCAGCCGGATGGTGGTGGCCCGGTCGGCGGCGGAGATGCCGGTGCCGGTGCCGTGGGCGCGGGTGGCGTCGACCGAGACGGTGAAGGCGGTGCGCATCGACTCGGTGTTGTGCTCGACCATCTGCGGCAGGTCGAGCCGGGTGATGTCCGGCTCCTCCAGCGGCACGCAGATCAGGCCGCGGCACTCGCTCATCATGAAGGCCACGATCTCGGTGGTGACCTTCTCGGCGGCGACGACGAGGTCGCCCTCGTTCTCCCGGTCCTCGTCGTCCACGACGACGACGGGCCGGCCGGCCGCGATGTCGGCGACGGCGCGCTCGACCGGGTCGAGGGTCAGGTCGTCGGTGTCGTACCAGGTCGGCAGGGCGGTCATGCCGCTGCTCCTTCCAGTGCCGGCTGCCGCGCGCCCGTACGGGAACGCAGCCACCAGTCGCGCAGGCCCCACAGGACGAGGGCGAGATAGATGACGTAGACGAGGCCGGAGAAGGCCAGGCCGCTGCTGAAGGCGAGGGGGACGCCGACGACGTCCACGAGCAGCCAGGCGAACCAGAACTCGACGAGGCCGCGCGCCTGGGCGACCATCGCGGCGAGGGTGCCGACGAAGATGTAGGCGTCCGGCCAGGGGTTCCAGGACAGCTCCGGCACGGCGGTGAACAGGGCGCCGACGGCGAGGGTGCCGAGGGCGGTGCCCGCGAGCAGGGTGAGGCGCTCGCGCCAGGTGGCGAAGCGGACGGCGATCGAGCCGTCCTGCGCCTCGCGCCGGCCGCGGTGCCACTGCCGCCAGCCCCACAGCGAGACGCCGATGACCAGGAGCTGCTTGCCGATGCCGCCGCTGAGGTGCGCGGAGGCGTAGGCGGCGACGAGGATCAGGCCGGAGAGGAACTGCGCGGGCCAGGTCCATATGGAGCGCCGCCAGCCGAGGGCCAGGGCGGCCAGGCCGATGCTGTTTCCGATCATGTCGGACCAGATGACGTGCTGCCCGAAGGCGGCGAACGCCTCACCGTTGAGCCAGGTCAGGGCGCTCATGCGACCGGCTCCCCGGTGCCCCGGACGGCGCCGTCGGCGAGCAGCCGCTCGACGTACTTGGCGAGGACGTCGACCTCTAGGTTGACCGGGTCGCCGGCCCGCTTCACCCCGAGGGTGGTCAGCTGGAGCGTGGTGGGGATGAGGCTGACGGTGAAGAAGTCCTGGCCGGCCTCGACGACGGTCAGGCTGATGCCGTCGACGGTGATGGAGCCCTTGTCCACGACGTAGCGGCGCAGTCCGGCGGGGAGGGCGATCTTCACGATCTCCCAGTGCTCGCCGGGCACCCGCTCCAGGATGGTGCCGGTGCCGTCGACGTGGCCCTGGACGAGGTGGCCGCCGAGGCGTCCGCCGAGCGCCATGGGGCGTTCGAGGTTGACGCGGGAGCCGGGGACGAGGGCCCCGAGGCTGGAGCGCTTGAGGGACTCGGCCATCACGTCCGCCGTGAACTCGCCGTCCGCGGTCTCGACGACCGTCAGGCAGACGCCGTTGACGGCGATGGAGTCGCCGTGCTTGGCGCCCTCGGTGACGAGCGGGCCGCGGAGCCGGAACAGCGAGGAGTCGCCACGGTTGTCGACGGCGACGACCTCGCCCAGTTCTTCGACGATTCCGGTGAACACGTTCAGTTCTCCTCAGGAGCGGTGGTGGAGTCGGTGGGGACCGCGGTGATCCGCAGGTCGGGGCCGAGCCGGGTGACGTCCGTGACGGCCAGGCGCGGGGCCCGCGCGATGGTGGCGACACCGGCATCGCCGAGGGCCGTGGGCCCCGCGCCGAGCAGGGCGGGGGCGAGGTAGCCGACGACGCGGTCGACGGCGCCGGCCGCGACGAACGCGCCGGCGAGGGTGGGGCCGCCCTCCAGCAGGACGGAGCGGACCCCGCGCCCGTGGAGCTCGGCGAGCAGGGCGGTGATGTCCAGGCCGGTCCCGTCCTGGGGCAGCCGGACGACGTCGGCGCCGGTCAGGTGGGCGGTGTCGGCGTGCTCGCCGACGGCGATCAGGGTGGGCGCCGCGTCGTCGAGGACCCGGGCGCCGGGCCGGACCGAGGCGTGGGTGTCGACGACGACGCGCAGCGGCTGGGTGACGGTCCCCGCTTCGAGGAGGGGGCCGCGCACGGCCAGGTGCGGGTCGTCGGCGCGCAGGGTGCCGGAGCCGACGACGACGGCGTCGGCCTCGGCGCGCAGCCGGTGGACGTCGGCGCGGGACTCGGCGGAGGTGATCCAGCGGCTGGTGCCGTCGGCGGCGGCGCTGCGCCCGTCGAGGGTGGCGGCGTACTTCCACAGCACGAAGGGGCGGCCGAGGGCGGCCGAGGTGAGCCAGGCGGCGTTGCCGGCCGCGGCCTCCTCGGCGAGCAGCCCGCCCTCGACGTCCACCCCGGCGGCGGCCAGGGTGGCGGCGCCGCCGGTGGCGTCGGGGGTGGGGTCGGCGACGGCGTAGACGACCCGGCCGACGCCGGCGGCGATGAGGGCCTGGGCGCAGGGGCCCGTACGACCGGTGTGGTTGCAGGGTTCGAGGGTGACGACGGCGGTGCCACCGCGGAGGTCGTGGCCGGCGTCGGCCGCGGCACGCAGGGCGTTCACCTCGGCGTGCGGCGTGCCGGCGCGGTGGTGCCAGCCCTCGCCCGCCGGGCGGCCCTGCGCGTCGAGCAGGACGCAGCCCACGACGGGGTTGGGGCTGGTGGAGCCGAGGGCACGAGCGGCGAGCGCGATCGCACGCCGCATCGCTTCTGCTTCGACGGTGCCCTCTTGGGTGGCCACCGGGTCCTCCTGCCTCTTCGGGCACGGACTCCGGGGCTGTCGTCACGGGACGACGAAGAGACGGGTACGCCGACGACGAGGACACCGGTGGCCCGGAACGGCCGAGGAGGGAACTCACCCCTCACGGGGCGGCCGCCACCTGTGGAACGGTGTGCCGTCGCATACCCGCCGCGCACTGCCTCCCATCCGGACTTTAACCGTCGGTCCAGGAATTTCACCTGGTCAACCGGCCGCTGGCTGCGGACGGGTCGCGGACTGTAACCGCCGGTTCGGACTTTCACCGACCCCGGAGTGCGCTGCGTAAATGGATCTCAGTTCATGCTACATGGCGCCTGACCTGCACGTTCCTTGAAACTGCCGGGACGTTACCGGTAAGGCGCCTCCGAGCGTACGCCGAGGGGCGGCGCGGTGTCCACGGTGATGTGACGGAGTACGGCGGCCGGAACCCGGGGTCCGGGAGGAGCCGCCCGGCGGAATCGGAGGGTCCGCCGAGCCGGTGCCGCGCGGGGGGCGGGGGCGTGCGGGCCGCGCGGTACGACCGGAGGCGCCCTGTCCGAAAACCGCGACTCGAACTTTGGTCCATACCTATTGACGCACTGGTCTAGTCCTCTTAACCTCTGCCACACCTCCGAGGAGTACGGCCCGCGGTACGCGCGAACCCGGGCCATGGCACGACGCACGCACCCCCCGCATCGCTCGACCGACCCCCCACCTGGAGGAACCCGATCGTGTTGGCCGGAAACAGACCCCTCGACCACCCGCCCGCGAGGCCCGCCCGCGGGCCGCGCCGCGGCCTCACCCTCGCCGCCGTCGGCACCGCCCTGGCCGGGCTGCTCGTCGGCACGCTCTCCGCGACCGCCTCGCACGCCGAGGACCAGACCGCCTGTCGCCCCGACGGCCTCTACACCACACCGGGCGTCGACGTCCCCTACTGTTCCGTCTACGACGCCACCGGCCGCGAGAAGATGGGCGCCGACCACCAGCGCCGCGTCATCGGCTACTTCACGGGCTGGCGCACCGGCAAGGACGGCACCCCCGCCTACCTCGCCCCCGACATCCCCTGGGACAAGGTCACCCACCTCAACTACGCCTTCGCGCACGTCGGGCCGGACGACCGGATCTCCGTCGGCGCGGACGGCGCGAACAACCCCGCGACCGGCATGACCTGGCCGGGCGTCGCGGGCGCCGAGATGGACCCGGACCTGCCCTACAAGGGCCACTTCAATCTGCTGAACAAGTTCAAGAAGCAGCACCCTCAGGTGAAGACCCTCGTCTCGGTGGGCGGCTGGGCCGAGACCGGCGGCTACATCGACGAGAACGGCAAGCGCGTCGACTCCGGCGGCTTCTACAAGACCGCGACCAACGCCGACGGCTCGGTGAACCAGGCCGGCATCGACACCTTCGCGGACTCCGCCGTCGCGTTCGTCAGGAAATACGGGTTCAACGGCCTCGACATCGACTACGAGTACCCGACCTCGATGAAGGACGCCGGCAACCCCAAGGACTGGGCGCTCGCCAACGCCCGCCGCGGCGGCCTCAACAAGGGGTACGCGGCGCTGATGAAGACCCTGCGCGAGAGACTGGACCGCGCGGGCGCGGCGGACGGGAAGCACTACCTCCTCTCCGTCGCCGCCCCCTCCTCCGGCTATCTGCTGCGCGGCATGGAGACGTACCAGACGACGAAATACCTGGACTACGTCAATGTGATGTCGTACGACCTGCACGGCGCCTGGAACGAATTCGTCGGGCCCAATGCCGCGCTGTACGACGACGGCAAGGACGCCGAGCTCGCCAAATGGGGCGTCTACACCACCGCGCAGTACGGCGGCCTCGGCTATCTCAACGGCGACTGGTCGTACCACTACTTCCGCGGGGCCATGCCGCCCGGGCGGATCAACCTCGGCCTGCCCTATTACTCGCGCGGCTGGAAGAACGTCACCGGCGGCACCGACGGCCTGTGGGGCACCGCGAAGACCACCACCTGCCCGGCCGGGTCGGGCCTGACCACCTGCGGTGACGGCGCCGTCGGCATCGACAACCTCTGGCACGACAAGGACGACGCGGGCAAGGAGTCCCCGGCCGGGTCGAACCCCATGTGGCACGCGAAGAACCTGGAGAAGGGCGTCGTCGGGGACTACGCCACGAAGTACGGCTTCCCGGCCGGCACCAAGCTGACCGGCACCTACGCCCGCAAGTACGACGCCACCCTGGTGGCCCCCTGGCTCTGGAACGCGGAGAAGAAGGTGTTCCTCTCCACCGAGGACGAGCAGTCGGTGAAGGCCAAGGCCCAGTACGTCGTCGACAAGGGGCTCGGCGGCACGATGGTCTGGGAGCTCGCGGGCGACTACGGCTACAACGCCGCCAAGGGCCAGTACGAGCCGGGCACCACCCTCACCTCCACGATGTACGACGCGTTCAAGGCGGCCCCCGCCTACGGCGCCCGGCGGGCCACCACCGAACTCCCCGCCCAGGCCGTCGACATCGACGTGAGCCTCAACAGCTTCCCGCTGGGCGACAGCAACTACCCCATCAACCCGAAGATCCACTTCACCAACCGGACGAAGAGCACCATCCCCGGCGGCGCGGAATTCCAGTTCGACTACGCGAATTCCGCACCGGGCAACGCCAAGGACCAGTCGGGCTGGGGACTGAAGGTCGTCCGCAGCGACCACACGGCGGGCAACAACATCGGCGGCCTCAAGGGCGACTACAACCGGGTCTCCGTGAAACTGCCGGCCTCCCAGCCGCTCGCGCCCGGCGCCTCGGCGGACCTCGACTTCGTCTACTACCTGCCGACGTCGACGCCGTCCAACTGGACCGTCACCTTCGGCGGGAAGACGTACGCCCTCGCCGGTGACCTGGCGCGCGGCACGACCGTGGTCGAGCCGGGCGGCGCCACGCCCACCCCGACCGGGACGCCGACGGGCACCCCCACCCCGACCCCGACCGGCGGCGCCTGCACCGCCCCGTCCTGGGACAAGGCGGGCGTCTACAACGGCGGCGCCACCGTCTCCTGGAAGGCGCACTCCTGGAAGGCCAGGTGGTGGACCCAGGGCGACGAGCCCGGCACCACCGGCGAATGGGGGGTGTGGCAGGACCTCGGCGCCTGCTGAGCGGGCCGTTTCACGGGCCGCGTCATCCATGACCGGGTGACGCGGCGACCCCGCGGGGTCCGTGGCGGGCTCGACCCGCGCGGACCCCGTCCGGAAGGATGCGCGTCCATGGCCACCAGAGCGAGGCGAACGGACCGCACGGCTCCCCCGGACCTCCGGCTGCGCCGGGCGAGACGTGCCGTGGCCGCCGTCTTCGCCGTGCACGGCGCGGTGAGCGGGAGCTTCGCCACCCGTATCCCCTGGATCCAGGGCCACTTGGACCTCGGCGCCGGCGAGCTCGGCCTCGCCCTAGCCTGCCCCGCGGTCGGCGCCTGCTGCGCGATGCCCCTGGCCGGCCGGATCGGGCACCGCTTCGGCGCGCGGGCCGCGCTGCGCGGGCTGCTCGTCCTGTGGTGCGCCGCCGTCGCGCTCCCCGCGCTCTCCCCCGGCCTGGCCGTGCTCTGCGCCGCGCTGGCCGTGTACGGGGCCACGTCGGGAACGGCGGACGTGGCGATGAACGCGCTCGGCGTGGAGACGGAGGAGCGGCTGGGCCGCTCGATCATGTCGGGGCTGCACGGGATGTGGAGTGCCGGCGCGCTCGCCGGGTCGGCCGCGGGCACCGTCGCCGCGCACACCGGCCTCGACGCCCGGATCCATCTCGGGCTCGCGGCCCTCGTGCTCGCCGTCCTCGGTGTCCTCGCCTGCCGGCACGTCCTGGACCCGCCGGCGGCGGCCGGGGAGCACCCGCCGCCGCGGTTCGCGCTGCCGCCGCGCTCCGCGCTGGCCATCGGGGCGGTGGCCTTCTGCGCGGTGTTCGCCGAGGGGGCGAGCCTGGACTGGTCGGCGGTCTACCTCCGCGACGTCGTCGGCACCGGACCCGGGCTCGCGGCGGCCTGCACCACGGCGTTCTCCTGCACCATGGCCGCGGCCCGGTTCGCGGGCGATCCGGTGACCGAGCGGCTCGGTCCGGTGCGGACGGTACGGGCGGGCGGCGCCCTGGCGACGGCCGGCGGGCTGCTGGTGGTCCTCGCGACCGGACCGGTCCAGGCCATCGGGGGTTTCGCCCTGATCGGGCTGGGCGTCGCCGTCGTCGTGCCGCTGGCCTTCGCGGCGGCCGGGCGCCGCGGTCCGGCGCCGAGCCAGTCCATCGCGGGCGTCGCGACGATCACCTACACCTCGTGGCTGATCGCCCCCGCCGTGATCGGCCAGATCGCCGGCGCCGGCTCGCTGGCGATGTCGTTCGGGCTGGTCACGGCGCTGACGGCGGGGCTGGTGGCGGGGGCCGGGGTGCTGCGGACCCCGGCGCGTACGGGTGCGGTCACCGCCGGGAAGCCGGCACCGTCGCGGGCACCGGACGCGTAGGCACGGGCGCCACGCGCGGAACGGGCCGTACGGCGGCCCCACTGGGGGGTCCGCCGTACGGCCCGGATCATCCGGCCTGGGAGTGTCGGTTACAGGATGCCGAACAGACCGCCGAGGCCGCCGAAGCCGTGGTTGCCCCAGCCCCAGCCGCCGCCGTGGTGGTGACGGCCGCAGCCGTCGTCGTCCCAGCCCCAGCCGCCGCGGTGGTGGCCGCCGCCCCAGCCGTGGTCGTCACAGTCGTCGTGGTGGCCGCCCCAGCCCCGGCCGTCGTGGTGGCGGTGGCCGCCCCAGCCGCCGCGGCCGTCGCAGTCACCGTCACGGTCGTGGTGACGGCCGTGGTCGTGGCCGTGGTGGTGGTCGCGGTCACGGTCACCGTCGTGGTCGTGGCCCCACGCCTGGACCGCCGGGGTCACGGGGGTGGCCTGGGCCACTCCCGACAGCGGGACGATGGCGGCGGCGGCGAGAACGGCGGCGGCCGCGGTACGGCCGACGAGCTTGCGCATATCTAGTCTCCTGGTTGCAGGAAGTCGGACAACGGACGCATACCGTGCGAGCGGTCCGGAACATCCCGAGGACCGGGTCATACAGTCGTACGGACCATCAATTGCCCCGATTGCAGCAACGCGCCGAGCGCCGCCGTCCCGCCCGGACGGCGAGGAGCACCACCCGCCGCGGCTTAGCATGAGGCGAATCCCCCACCACGAACATCAGGAGCAGTCATGGGCCTCGGCGTGCGCTGGACCCTGCACGGTGACGGGCGCACCCCCGCCCCCGGGGCCGTCGTCAGACCGGACGAACGGCTCTCCTGGCCACGGACGGCGGGCCTCGGCGCCCAGCACGTGGTCGCGATGTTCGGCGCGTCTTTCGTCGCCCCGGTCCTCATGGGCCTGGACCCCAACCTCGCGATCATGATGTCGGGCGTCGCCACCATGATCTTCCTGCTCGCGACGCGCGGCAGGGTGCCCAGCTACCTCGGGTGCAGCCTCTCCTTCGTCGGCGTGGCAGCGATCATCCGGGCCCAGGGCGGCGGCAGCGCGGCCGTCACCGGCGCGATCTTCGTGGTGGGCGCGGCGCTGTTCGCGGCCGGTCTGGTGGTGCGGAAGTTCGGCGCCCGGATCATCCACGCGGCGATGCCGCCGGTGGTCACCGGCGCCGTGGTGATGCTGATCGGCTTCAACCTGGCACCGGTCACGGCGCGCACGTACTGGCCGCAGGACCAGTGGACGGCGCTGCTGACGATGCTCTTCACCGGTCTCGCCGTGGTCTGCCTGCGCGGCTTCTGGTCGCGCGTGGCGATCTTCCTCGGCCTGGTCTTCGGCTACGCGCTCTCCTGGTGCCTGGACCGGGTCTTCGGGAAGATCCACTCGGTGAACGGCGGCACCGAGGCCGTCGACCACTGGCGCCTGGACCTCTCGGGGGTCTCCAAGGCCGACTGGATCGGGCTCCCCTCGCTGCACGCGCCGAGCTTCGGCTGGTCGGCGATCCTGGTGGCGCTGCCCGTGGTCATCGCGCTGATCGCGGAGAACGCCGGCCATGTGAAGGCCGTCGGGGAGATGACGGGCGACCGGCTGGACGACCAGCTGGGCACCGCGATCTCCGCGGACGGCGCGGCGACGATGCTCTCGACCGCGGTCGGCGGACCGGCCAACACCACGTACTCCGAGAACATCGGCGTGATGGCCGCCACCCGGGTCTACTCCACGGCCGCCTACTGGGCCGCGGCCCTCTTCGCCCTCCTCTTCGGCGTGTGCCCCAAGTTCGGCGCCGTGGTCGCCGCGATCCCGGGCGGTGTGCTGGGCGGGATCACCGTGATCCTCTACGGCATGATCGGCCTGCTGGGCGCCCAGATCTGGGTCCACAACAAGGTCGACCTGCGCAATCCGCTGAACCTGGTGCCGGTCGCGGCGGGCGTCATCATCGGCATCGGCGGCGTCAGCCTGAAGGTCAGCGGCAACTTCGAGCTCAGCGGCATCGCGCTCGGCACGATCGTGGTCCTCTCCGGCTACCACGTCCTGCGCGCCCTGGCCCCGGCCCACCTCAAGACGCAGGAGCCCCTGCTGGACGAGGGCACGAGCAGCTACGACCCCGTGCCCGCCCGCGAGGGGGACGGCGCGAACGGCGACGGGAACGACGGCGGGGGCGACGCGGCCGCGCGGGGCCGGGCCTGACGGCCCGCCTCCTCCCGGCTCCCTTCGCGTGAACCCGCAGGGCCTTCCGCCCCGGGCCGCCGGCTTCGGCCGTGTCGGCCCGGGGCGGCGCGCGTTGGCCGGGTATGAGACCTCCCCGCACGCTCCCCCGGCTCCTGACCGCCGCCCTCGCCACGGCCCTGCTCCTCGTGGGGCAGGCCCCGCCGGCGGTGGCCTCCACGCACCCCGGCCCGGCGGCCGGGCGGCTCTTCGGGACGGAGGTGCGCCGCCTGCCCACGGACGAGCGGGTGGTGGCCATGACGTTCAACGCGGGGTGGGACGAGGCCGGGCTGGCGAAGGTTCTCCGGGTGCTGCGCGCCGAGGGCGTCCCGGCGACGTTCTTCCCGACCGGGCAGTTCGCCGAGCGGCACCCGAGGGCGGTGCGGGCGATGGCGGCGGCCGGTTTCGGGCTCGGCAACCACTCGTACAGCCACCCGAGGTTCGGGGAGCTGAGCCGGAAGGAGATCGCCGCCGAGGTGCTGCGGGCGGACCGGGCGATCCGGGCGGCGGGCCGCGCGGAGCCGCTGCCGTTCTTCCGCTTCCCCTACAGCGACACCACGCCGCGCGGGATCGCGGCGGTGAACGCGCTGGGCTTCGCGGACATCGAGTTCACGGCGGACACCAACGGATACCTCGGCGCCGAGGGCGGCATGACGGTCCGTGAGGCCGTCCGGCGGGCCCTGGACGCGCTGGTTCCGGGGGCCGTCGTCCAGATGCACGTCGGCAGCTTCGACGAGCGGACGCCCCTGGACCCGGCGGCGCTGCCGCTGGTCATCGACGGCGTCCGGGCGCGCGGATACCGGTTCACCGATCTCCGCGCCTTCACCGGCACGCCGTGCCCGTTCACCCGTTCGGGCGGTCTGACCGAGCGGAGCCCCTACGCTCCGTACACGCATGTCACTCTGTGTGCATGACGATGACATGGGGGAAGCCCGTCGCACCCACCGGTATCGCCGAGGTGCTGGCGCGGATGCGGGGGCTGGAGGCGGCGCTGCCGCCGAGGGACGGTGTGGCCGTGTTCAACCGCGTGTATCTCGCGGTCACGGAGGAGATCGGGCGGCGGGTGCGGTCCGGCGGATTCACCGACGGCCCGGCGGCGGCCGAGCTGGACGTGCGGTTCGCCGGGCGCTATCTGGCGGCCGTGGACAGCGTCGCGACGGGCGGCCGGGCGCCCGCCTGCTGGCGGCCGCTGTTCCAGCTGCGGGGCCATCCCGCCGTGCGGCCGCTCCAGTTCGCGCTGGCCGGGATCAACGCCCACATCGGGCACGACCTCGCGCTGGCGCTGGCCGACACCTGCCGGGCGCTGGGGAAGGAACCGACGGCGCTGGAGGGCGACTTCGACCGGATCGGCGAGCTGCTGGCCGCCATGGAGGGGCGGATCCGCGAGGAGCTGATGCCGGGGCCGGACGTCCTGGACGTCGCCGACCCGCTGACGCATCTGGTGGGCGCCTGGAGCCTGGACGCGGCCCGCGGCGCGGCGTGGGCGTCGTTCCGCGCGCTGTGGGCGGTGCGGACGCTGCCCGATGTGGCGGAGGAGCTCACCGACCGGCTGGATTCCGGCGTCGGACTGGTCGGCCGGTGCCTGCTCACCCCGCTGGGATGAGGGCCCCGCCTTCCCGGGCGGGGAAGGCGGGGCCCGCACAGCGGACTTCGCGCGCGGCTCAGTCCTCCGGGAGCTCCACCGGCGCGATCTCGTCGTAGACGTCGCCCGGGCCCGGGTTGGTGGCGTCGGTCTCGCCGCCGAACTGGTGCATCACGCCCCACACGGCGTTGAGCGCGGTCTGCACGGCACCCTCGGCCCAGCCGGCCGTCCAGGAGATGTCGTCGCCCGCGAGGAACAGGCCGCGCTTGTCCTCCGGCAGCCGGTCCTGCATGAAGTGGGTGAACAGACGCCGCTGGTAGCGGTAGTGGCCCGGGAGGTTGGCCTTGAAGGCGCCCATGAAGTAGGGCTCGTTCTCCCAGGAGACCGTGACCGGGTTGCCGATGATGTGGCGCCGGATGTCGACCTTGGGGTAGATCTCGCCGAGCGACTTGAGCATGACCTCCATGCGCTCGTTCGCCGACAGCGGCAGCCACTTGAGGCTGTCGTCGCACCAGGTGTAGGAGAGGCAGATGACGGCCGGCTTGTCGGGGCCGTCGTCCAGGAGGTAGGTGCCCCGGGTCATCCGGTCGGTGAGCGTCATCGACATGACGTCACGGCCGGTCTCCTCGTCCTTGTCCAGCCAGAACGGCCGGTCCACCGGCACGAACAGCTTGGAGGACTCCATGTAGTGGGTGCGCTCCATCGCCGTCCAGTGGTCGATGGGGAAGAGCGAGTCGTCGCACGCGATCTTCGAGAGGAGCATCCAGGACTGCGCGGTGAAGATCGCCGCCCGGTAGGTGCGGATGTCGCCGCTCGCGTCGGTGACGGTGATGTGGTTGCCCGCCGTGCGGTGCAGCCGGGTGACGGCGGGGCGGGGCTCGCCGTCGTGCAGCGAGGAGAGGGAGGTGCCCGGTGCCCAGTGGACGAGCTTGCCCGGCTCGCGGTCCCACAGCCGCAGAGGGAGCTGCTGGCTGCCGCCGACGATGCCGCGGTGGTGGTCGTCGGCCTCGGTGTAGACGACGCGCAGGATCTCCAGGATGGAGTTGGGGAAGTCGGTGTCCCAGCCGCCGGTGCCGAAGCCGACCTGGCCGAAGATCTCCCGGTGCCGGAAGGACTTGAAGGCCTCCGACTCGCACAGGTAGCCGTAGAAGGTCTGGTTGTCGAGCTTCTCGACGAGCTTCGCCCAGATCTCCCGGATGCGCGGCACGTCGCGCTCGCGCAGGGCGCGGTTCATGTCCGAGAAGTCGGCGCCCTCCTCCAGACAGGCGTTCCACGCGTCCGCGACCTCGCGGTAGACCGCGGGCAGGTCGTCGAGGGACTTGGCGTAGTGCGACTCGCCCTTGAGGTCGACGACGGTCGACGGGGTGTCCGGGGCCAGCGGGTTGGGGAAGGGCTTGGTCTCCAGGCCCACCAGGTCGATGTAGTACTGGAGGGCGGTGGAGCTGGGCGGGAAGCGCATGGCGCCCATCTCGGCGGTGAGCGAGGGGTCGCAGCCCTCGAAGCCGACGGTGCGCAGCCGGCCGCCGATCTGGTCCGCCTCGTAGACGACGGGCTTGAGGCCCATCTTCATCAGCTCGTACGCGGCGATGATGCCCGACAGGCCGCCGCCGATGACCGCGACCTCGGTGCCGTGCTCGGTCGCGGGTATCTGGCCGAGGCCGGCGGGGTGCGCGAGGAAGTCGTCGTACGGGAAGGGGAAGTCCGGGCCGAACATCGTGATCGGCGGCAGGGCCGGCTCCGACTGCTCGTCGTGGGCGGCGGTGGGCACCATGGACGTCATCGGCTGAACTCTCCTGCGGAATGGGGGGCGGCTCTGAAAGCGGGCATCACGGGGCTTCGCTGCGCTGCGTCGCCTCGGCGGGGGGTGTCAGACGGATCAAGCGGGATCGAGCGGGTTCGTGCGGGACGGGACGGGGGGTGTGTCAGGTGAGTGAGCCGTAGAGCTCGGGGCGGCGGTCGTCCAGGTAGGTGTTCTCCGCCCGGGAGGCCTTCAGCAGCGCCGGGTCGACGTCGGCGACGATCAGGTCCTCACCTGCACCGGCCCGGGCCCGTACGGTCCCGTCGGGGGCGGCGAGGCAGCTGAGCCCGGCGAAGGAGAAGTCCCCTTCGGCGCCGCAGCGGTTGGCGTAGGCGAGGTAGAGCTGGCTCTCCCACGCCCGGGCCGGGACGATCGTCTGCGGGACGATCTCGTACGGGCGCATCAGCGCGGTCGGGGCGAGCAGCAGCTCGGTGCCGGCCAGGGCGTGCGCGCGGACGGGCTCGGGGAACTCGATGTCGTAGCAGATCAGCAGGCCGAGGCGGACGCCGTCGAGCTCGGCCTGGACGACCGGCTCGGAGCCCGGTGTGAAGTACGTGGTCTCGTACTCACCGAAGAGATGCGTCTTGCGGTAGTTCGCGAGGCTCGTCCCGTCCGGCCCGATGAGCTGGAGGGAGTTGAAGAGCGTGCCGTCGCCGTCGCGCTCGGGGTAGCCGTAGCCGATGGCCAGGCCGTGCTCGGCGGCGATGCGGGCCACCGCGCGGGCGCCCGGCCCGTCGGCGGGCTCGGCGAGGTCACGGACCGCGGGGCCGAGGGCGTAGCCCGTGAGGTACAGCTCATTGGTGAGCAGCAGCCGGGCCCCGGCGGCGGCGGCCCGGCGGGCGGCGGCGGCGAGCGAGGCGAGGCTGTCGGAGGTGGAGGCGGGAACGCCGGCGGGGCCTTGGTACAGCGCGGTACGCAGCGGCGTCATGCGGCCTCTTTCCACCTGCCGTGCTCGTGAAACGAGCGCGTTCGTTAAGACGCCTTGACGGTACGGTCCGCGCTCGGGGCCCGACAAGGCACCACTGTTGCGCGTGGGTGGACGATTCGTTGCGCCTTTTGGTCTTTTACGTGCGATTCATTGCGTGGGGCCCGCGGGGGTCCCCGGGGTGCCGTGCGCGCCCACCGCGTCCCGGACCAGGCCGCGCAGCCAGCGGTGGCCGCTGTCGGCGTCGTGGCGGGGGTGCCAGGCCATGGCGATGGCGAGCGGAGGGAGCTCCACCGGGACCTCGAAGGTCCGCAGGCCGAGCGCCGCGACGGCCGGGGCGCCGAACCGCTCGGGGGCGAGCCCGACGGCATCGGTCCCCGCGAGCACATGGAGCGCGGCGGCGAAGGTGGGCACGGTGCCGACGACCCGGCGACGCAGCCCGTACGCGGCGAGCGCCTCGTCGACCGGGCCGGACAGCCTGCCGCGCCGGGAGTCCACGAGGTGGCCCGCGGCGGCGTAGCGGCGCGGGGTGACGGTACCGGTGAGCAGCGGGTGACCGGCCCGGGCCACGCCGACCATGCGGTCCTGGAGCAGCGTCCCGACGCGGATCTCCGGCTCCTGCCGGTCGATGACCCCGACCTCCAGATCGATCGCCCCGTCGCGCAGCGGCGCCGGGCCGCCGGGCCCCTCGGCGAGGAAACGCAGCGTGACACCTGGGGCCTCGTCACGGGCGCGGCGCAGCAGTGCCGCGCCGAAGGCCAGGATGTTGATGTCGTGCCCGCTGAGGGTGAAGGTGCGGGCCAGGGTGGCCGGGTCGGCCTCCGCCTCGGCGGTGAAGAGGCCGCGGGCGTCGTCGAGGACCTGCCGGACCCGGGGACGCAGGGCGAGGGCGCGCGGCGTGGGCACCATGTGACGTCCGGCGCGTACGAGCACGGGGTCGCCCAAGGCCTGCCGGATGCGGCCGAGGGTGCGGCTCATGGCCGGGCCGGAGAGCCCCAGCCGGTCCGCGGCGGCGGTGACGCTCTCCTCGGCGAGCAGGGCGTCGAGCGCGACGAGCAGGTTCAGGTCGAGGCGGGCGGCGCCACCGGGGCCGCCGAGGGGGCCCGCCGGGCCGCCGGAGCCCTCGGCGGGGCCCCTGCTCATCGGGTGCTCATCGGGTGCTCATGGCGCGGTCGTCTCCCGCGTGCGTCGGCGTCGGAAGGCGGCACCGGTGCGACCGGCGGCCGCCGTGACTCAGGAGGGGGCGCCGGAGCTGAAGCGGCGCAGCAGCGGGGAGAGTACCAGCACGGACTTGGTCCGCTCGACGAAGGGCTCCCCCGCGATGCGCTCCAGCACGCGCTCGAAGTGGCGCATGTCGGAGGCGAAGACCTGGACGATGGCGTCCGCCTCACCGGTGACGGTCGAGGCGGACGCCACCTCCGGGTAGCGCGACAGGCCGCGGTGGATCGCCTCGGGCGAGGTGTTCCGGCGGCAGTAGATCTCGATGTACCCCTCGGTCTCCCAGCCGAGCGCCGCCGGGTCCACGCGGACGGTGAACCCGGTGATGGCGCCCTCGGCCCGCAGCCTGTCCACGCGCCGCTTGACGGCGGGCGCGGACAGACCGACCTCGGTGCCGATGTCGGCGTAGGAGCGGCGGGCGTCCTCGGCGAGGGCGTGGACGATGCGTTCGTCCAGATCGTTCAGTCGCACTGCGGGTGGATCACTTCTCTAGAGATACCTGCTGGTCTTCCCGGGACAGCCGCGAGCGGCTCTTCCCGTACATGAAGTAGATCACAAGACCGACGAGCATCCAGCCGCCGAAGTACTGCCAGGTCGTGCCGGGCAGGCTGAGCATCATGTACACGCACAGCCCGAAACCGATGGCCGGGAAGATCGGGGCGAGCGGGACACCGCGGACCCGCAGGCCGGAGAGCGGCACCTTGAAGCTGCGGTGCATCTCGGGGCGGGTGAAGAAGAGCACGATGACGGCCACGTTGACCAGGGCGAACGCGAAGAGCGTGCCGATGCTGGTGGCGTTCGCCAGCTCGCCCAGCGGCACGGCCGCGGCGAGGACGCCGCAGAAGACCGAGACGATCACGGTGTTGGCGCGCGGCACGCCGGTCTTCGCGTGGACCTTGGAGAAGGTCTTGGGGACGAGCCCGTCGCGGGACATGGCGAAGAGGATGCGGGTCTGGCCGTAGAGGACGGTCAGGACGACGCTGGCGATGGCGATGACGGCACCGGCGGCGAGCAGCACGGCCCAGAAGCTCTGGCCGGTGACGTCCTTCATGATCCCGGCGAGGGCGGCCTCGGAGCCCTCGAAGTCGCCCCACGGCATGGCGCCGACGGCGACCGCCGCGACCAGCACGTAGAGCGCCGTCACGATGAGCAGCGACAGCATGATCGCCTTGGGCAGGTCCTTCTTCGGGTCCTTGGCCTCCTCGCCGGCCGTGGAGGCGGCGTCGAAGCCGATGTAGGAGAAGAAGAGGCTGGCGCCCGCGGCGCTGACGCCGCCGAGGCCGAGCGGCATGAACGGGGCGTAGTTACCGGCCCGGATGCCCAGGAAGGCGACGGCGCAGAAGAGCAGCAGGGCCGCGATCTTCACGCCGACCATGATCGTGTTGGCGCGGGCGCTCTCCTTGGCCCCGCCCAGCAGGAAGGCCATGCAGAGCAGGACGACGAGCAGCGCCGGCAGGTTGAAGATGCCGCCGTCGGTGCCCGGCGGGTTGGCCAGCGCGGCCGGGATGGTGACCCCGATGGTGCCGTCGAGCAGTTCGTTGAGGTACTCGCCCCAGCCGACCGCGACGGCCGCGACCGAGACGCCGTACTCCAGGATCAGGCACCAGCCGCAGACCCAGGCGACGATCTCGCCGAGGGTCGCGTAGGCGTAGGAGTACGAGGAGCCGGAGACCGGGATGGTGCCGGCCAGCTCCGCGTAGGACAGGGCCGAGAACAGCGCCGTGAGGCCGGCGATGACGAAGGAGATGACGACGGCCGGACCGGCCTTCGGCACGGCCTCGCCGAGCACCACGAAGATGCCGGTGCCGAGGGTCGCCCCGATGCTGATCATCGTGAGCTGCCACATGCCGAGCGAGCGCCGCAGCGTGCCGCCCTCGCCCTGGCCGCCCTCGGCGACCAGGCGCTCGACGGGCTTGCGCCGCATGACACCGGTCACGAAGCCGGCGGCCGGCCGCGGGGACGACGGCTTCTCGTCGTCCGTGGCGGGGGGCGCTGTGCCGTTGTCCAACACTGAGGTGGCTCCATTCGTCGATGCCTGTCGAGGGGGATGACCGGCGACGGAACGCCCTCAGGGGGTGCTGTGGGCAGGGGGAGCCGACCCGAGGCAGAGGGGGAACCGCCGAGCAAGCGGTATCCGCCACTCCACGTACTGCGCAGACCTTATGAGCTGAGGGCCCGCGCTCGTAATGCACCATTCTTGCGCATGGCCGTTCGATCATTGCGCATGGGGGGCATTCACAGCCAATCGTTGCATCTCACATCATGAATCGGTACATCTGGGCGGATTACCGTGGTCCACATCACGTCTTCCGCACCCCCTCCGGAGAACGCGAAAAGGGGCGCGGTCCGGATCGGACCACGCCCCTTTCGGGCTGTGCGGACTACTGCCAGCTGGCGTGCAGCGGCTTGCCCTCGGCGTAACCGGCGGCGCTCTGGACGCCGACCACGGCACGCTCGGCGAACTCCTCCAGGGAGCCGGCGCCGGCATAGGTGCAGGAGGAACGGACACCCGCGATGATCGAGTCGATCAGGTCCTCGACGCCCGGACGGGACGGGTCGAGGAACATCCGCGAGGTGGAGATGCCCTCCTCGAACAGACTCTTGCGGGCCCGGTCGTAGGCCGACTCCTCGCTGGTGCGGTTGCGCACGGCGCGGGCCGAGGCCATGCCGAAGCTCTCCTTGTACAGCCGCCCGTCGGCGGTCTGCTGGAGGTCGCCCGGGGACTCGTACGTCCCGGCGAACCAGGAGCCGACCATGACGTTGGACGCGCCGGCGGCGAGCGCCATGGCGACGTCACGGGGGTGCCGGACGCCACCGTCGGCCCAGACGTGCTTGCCGAACTTCTTCGCCTCGGCGGCGCACTCCAGGACGGCGGAGAACTGCGGGCGGCCCACGCCGGTCATCATGCGGGTGGTGCACATGGCGCCGGGGCCCACACCGACCTTGATGATGTCCGCGCCGGCCTCGATGAGGTCACGCACGCCCTCGGCGGCGACGATGTTGCCCGCGACGATCGGGACCTGCGGGTCGAGGGCCCGCACGGCCTTGATCGCGGAGATCATCGACTCCTGGTGGCCGTGCGCGGTGTCCACGACGATCGTGTCGGCACCGGCCGCCAGCAGGGCCTTGGCCTTGCCGGCCACGTCGCCGTTGATGCCGACGGCGGCGGCGATGCGCAGCTTGCCGTCCGCGTCCGTGGCGGGGGTGTAGAGCGTGGCGCGCAGGGCGCCCTTGCGGGTCAGGATGCCGGCCAGGCGGCCGTCCTTGCCGACCGCCGGGGCGAGCTTGCGGTGGGCGGCGTCCAGCTGGTTGAACGCCTCGCGCGGGTCGATGTCGGCGTCGAGGAGCAGCAGCTCCTTGGACATGACCTCGGACAGCTGGGTGAAGCGGTCCACACCGGTCAGGTCGTGCTCGGTGACGATGCCGACCGGGCGCTGCTCCTCGTCGACCACGACGCCGGCGCCGTGCGCCCGCTTGGGCAGCAGCGAGAGCGCGTCGGCGACGGTCTGCGTGGGGGCGAGCACGATGGGGGTGTCGAGCACGTGGTGACGGCTCTTGACCCAGGAGATGACCTCGGTGACGACCTCGATCGGAATGTCCTGAGGGATGACGACGAGGCCACCGCGGCGGGCGACCGTCTCCGCCATCCGGCGGCCGGCGATCGCGGTCATGTTCGCGACCACGAGCGGAATGGTGGTGCCGGTCCCGTCGGGGGCGGAGAGGTCCACACCCTGGCGGGAGCCGACCGCGGAGCGGCTCGGCACCATGAACACATCGTCGTACGTCAGGTCGTACGGCGGCTTCTGGTCATTGAGGAAACGCACGTGCTGAACATCCCAGTCGTTCGGAGGTGACCCCCGACAAGGCATGCCGAGGGAAAAGCACGTACTTCATTCTCCCATGACGACCGGTGTGCGCGGCCCGGGCCGAACCTCCAGACCGGGCGGGACGCCCTGGTCGGATCGTCCTAAATCCGGCGGCGCGGCCCGCGGGACCCGCCGGCTACGCGCCGTCCGGGTCCGCCCGGTCCAGGGCCGGACGCGGCCCGGGGCCCGTCTCCAGGAGCAGGTAGTCGGCCGCGGCGGTGTCCGTGACCAGGCTGGTGACCAGTCCGGAGCGCAGCACCGCGCCGATCGCGGCCGCCTTGCGGGACCCGCCGGCGATGGCGACGACCTCCGGTATGCGCCGCAGCCGGTCCGCCTCGACGGTGATGCAGCGCTCGCCCAGGTCACGGCCGATACGGCGGCCGTCGGCGTCGAAGAGGTGGGCCGACATCTCGGCGGCGGCGCCGAGCGAGGCGTACTGCGCGCGCTCCTCGTCGGTGAGCATGTCGTAGACCGTCGAGATGCCCGGGGCCCAGGAGCCGATGGAGACGGCGGCGACGGTGACCTTGTCGAAGTAGTCGAAGGCCCGCGCGATGCCCGTCTGGCCGCGCAGGGCGGCGGCGGTGGCGGAGTCGGGCAGCAGCATCGGGGCGTAGATCGGGTGCGCCTCGCCGCCGGAGACCTGGGCCGCCCGGCGCACCGCCTCCACCGAGCCGCGCTCGGCGGTGCCCGCGTCGTAGACGCCGGTGAGCTGGACGACCGTGCACGGCGGCAGCCGGTGCAGGGCCGCGGCCATGTGGATGGTGGAGCGGCCCCAGGCCAGGCCGAGGACGTCGCCCTCGTGCACCAGCTCACCGAGCAGGTCCGCCGCCACCTCACCGAGGTTCTCGGGGTCGGGGGCGTCGTCCGCGGCGTCGGCCGGGGACTCCACCACGACCGCGTGCCGCAGGCCGTAGCGGGCGCGCAGCGCGTCGGAGCGCTCCGCGTCCAGCTCGGCCGGGACCCGGATCTCGATCCGCACGAGATCGCGCTCGAGCGCCGTCTCCAGCACCCGTGCGACCTTGAAGCGGCTCACGCCGAACTCCTCGGCGATCTGGATCTTCGACTTGCCCTCGAGATAGAAACGGCGGGCCATCGCCGCCGCCTGCACCAGCTCGGCGGGCCCCATCGGCGTGGCTGAACGGCCCGTCGACACCGCGGTCTCCTCACTACTGTGTTCAAGCTTCTGGACTCGACCGTCATCCTGTCAGAAACGGCGGTCCTTGATCAGCCCTTGACCTTCGCCCTCAGCATTTCGGGCGAGCGCCGGGGGCTGCGTCAGTGGGCGCAGGCCCAGGGCGCACCGGCCGTGGCCCGCTCCGCCTGCGCGCGCAGGGAGCGTACGGCCGCCGCCGGGTCATCCGTACCGTAGACGGCGGATCCGGCCACGAAGACGTCCGCCCCCGCCTCCGCGCAGCGCTCCACGGTCTCCGCCGACACCCCGCCGTCGACCTGGAGCCACATCTCCAGGCCGTGGCGCGAGATCAGCTCACGGGTGCGGCGGATCTTGGGGAGCATGATGTCGAGGAACGCCTGGCCGCCGAAGCCGGGCTCGACCGTCATGATCAGCAGCATGTCCAGCTCGGGCAGCAGGTCCTCGAACGGCTCGATCGGCGTCGCGGGCTTGAGCGCCATCGACGCCCGCGCCCCCTTGGCCCGGATCTCCCGCGCCAGCCGCACGGGGGCGGCGGCCGCCTCCGCGTGGAAGGTCACGGAACCGGCGCCGGCCTCGACGAACCGAGGGGCCCAGCGGTCCGGGTCCTCGATCATCAGGTGGCAGTCCAGCGGGATGTCCGTGGCCCGGCTCAGCGACTCGACGACCGGCACGCCGAGGGTGAGGTTGGGGACGAAGTGGTTGTCCATCACGTCGACGTGGAGCCAGTCGGCGCCCTTGACCGCCTGCGCCTCGTCGGCGAGGCGGGCGAAGTCGGCGGAGAGGATGCTGGGGTTGATCTGCGCGGCCATGTCCTTAAGCCTGCCATGCGGGCGCTTCTTTCCCCTACCCGCCCCTTCCCGGGACCCCGCCCCGGGAAGCTACGCCGTGCGGCGCAGCAGGGCCAGGTACATCGCGTCCGTGCCGTGCAGATGCGGCCACAGCTGCACGTCGGGGCCGTCCCCGAGCGCCGGGACCCCCTGCATGTACGGGCGCGCGTCGATCCACTCCGCGCTCACGCCGTCCCGCTTGAGGACGTCCGTCACGACGGCCTTGGTCTCCGCCGGGTGCGGCGAGCACGTGGCGTAACCGACGACGCCCCCGACCCGCACGGCCCGCAGCGCCTCCCGCAGCAGGTCGCGCTGGAGCGGCGCGAAGCCCGCCA
Organism: Streptomyces albireticuli; assembly: GCF_002192455.1. Classification (NCBI taxonomy): domain Bacteria; kingdom Bacillati; phylum Actinomycetota; class Actinomycetes; order Kitasatosporales; family Streptomycetaceae; genus Streptomyces; species Streptomyces albireticuli. Next base: position 6,308,644 of record NZ_CP021744.1, on the reverse strand, counting down.
GGTCCTCGGGGCGGCGGCGCCAGCGCGCCTCGGGACGGCGGCGCAGGGCGCCCAGACCGGTGCAGGGCACGTCCATCAGGACCCGGTCGAAGGTGCCCTCGCGCCACGGCGGGCGCGTGCCGTCGGCGGCGATCACCTGGTACGGGCCGGGGTTGCCGGCCAGCGCGCGCTCGACCAGCCGGGCGCGGTGCGGCTGCTTCTCGGAGGCCAGCAGCGCGGCACCGCGCCCGGCCGCGAGCGCGCCGAGCAGCGCCGCCTTGCCGCCGGGGCCCGCGCAGCCGTCCAGCCAGCGCGTGTCCGGCCCCTCCACGGGCACGGCCGCGAGGGCGAGCGCGACCAGCTGGCTGCCCTCGTCCTGGACGCCGGCCCGGCCCTCGCGCACGGCCTCCAGCGCGCCGGGCTCGCCGCCCTCGGCGAGCCGCACGGCGTGCGGCGACCAGCGGCCGGGCAGCGCGGAGTCCTCGCCGACCGCGGCCAGCAGCTCCTCGGTCGTGGCGCGCCCGGGGCGGGCGACGAGCGTGACCTCGGGCCGTTCGTTGTCGGCGTCCAGCAGGTCCTCGATGCCGGCCCGGCCGCCGCCGAGCGCGTCCCACAGGGCGGAGACGATCCAGCGCGGGTGGGAGTGGACGACGGCGAGGTGCTCCTCGGGGTCGTCCTCGTACGGCGGGGCGACCCGCTCCAGCCAGCCGTCCAGGTCGTGCGCCGTGATCTTGCGCAGCACCGCGTTGACGAACTTCGCGCGGCCGTCACCCAGCACGACCCGCGCCAGCTCGACACTGGCGGACACCGCCGCGTGCGGCGGGATGCGGGTGCCGAGCAGCTGGTGCGCGCCCAGGCTCAGGACGTCCAGCACCGGCGGGTCGACCTCGCGCAGCGGCCGGTCGACGCAGGACGCGATGATCGCGTCGTACGTCCCCTGGCGGCGCAGCGTGCCGTAGACGAGCTCGGTGGCGAGGGCGGCGTCGCGCGCCTCGAAGCCCTCCTGCTCACGGGCCTTGCGCAGCAGCGGGGGCAGCACCAGGTTCGCGTAGGCGTCGCGCTCGTCGACGGCCCGCAGCGCCTCGAAGGCGAGGATCCGCACCGGGTCCTTCTTGGGCCGGCGGTAGGGCTTTGCGGGACGGCGAGGGGCGCGATCGTTCACGAA